>JBKOYW010000386.1:0-11130 GCA_046744275.1 Actinomycetota bacterium | reverse complement strand
ACTCAACCTGGACGATCTTCTCGAGGTACAGGGCGCCGTCGCCCTCGTTCAGCTCGTGCTTGCGCTCCACGGCACGCTCGAGCCGGTCCTTGTCGGCGGCGATCAGGAAGATCACCCCGGGGAACCCGAACAGCGAGGTGATCTGATCGAGCAGTTCGACCGCCAGCGCGGGCAGGCACCGGTCCAGATTGTCGACGATCACGACGATGCGGCGCGACGAGGTGCCGCGCCAGAGGTCGACCTTCGCCTGGAGCTGGTGCGACTCGAGCTTCGGCGTCTCGAGCACGCGATCGATCTCGGCCAGCAGGTCCTTGCCGCTCAGTGTGACGACGCCGGCCTTGAAGCTCGCCGTCGCCAGTGCCGAGCGCGCGAGCTTGCGCAGGCCCTTCGCGGCGGGCGATCCGGGTGGGAGGGCGCCGGCCATGGCGTGCAGCAGATGCGCCACGACCTGGGCCTCTGCCTGGTATTCCCACGTGTCGAACCAGGCGACGGCGCAGTCGGGTGACCGGATGCGCTCGTGGATCGCGTGCAGCAGCGTGGTCTTGCCGAGCCCCCATTGCCCGTAGACCGCGAGCGTCAGCTGCGGATCGCTCTCGAGGATCACCTTCGCGATCGCATCCGCCAGGTGGTCGAAGCCGAACTTGGGAGCGGTCTCCCACGCATCCGTCGTGAGGCGGTACGGCCGATCGGTGAGCTGTGCCAGGCGTGCGTAGTGCACGTTGCCGGCAGCGTTGTCACGTGCGCGCTTCCGCAGCAGCGGACTCATCGGGCCACTGCTCGCATTGTCTTCGGACCGCCCGTGCGCGGTCAACAAGAGGCCGCCCTATCGGCACTCACGCGCGCGGCGGGGCGATAGGGTTCCCCCTTTCGCGCGGGAGTTCTTCGCGCACGGACGTTGGAGCACGAAACAATGCGCGATAAACAATGCACCGTTAGCGTGCACCATCCCGCACCGGATTTCTGCGGAACGTAGCGGAGAGGGATTGCCCGGGCCGACGAGTCAGCGCGTAGGGGAGCACGGCCGGTGACGGTGGCGAGGGCCGCTGCGGCCGGCGCGCTTGCCCTGGCCGTGGCGCTCGCCGTCTGGCTGCTGCTGTTCCGCGGTGACGGGGGCACCGAGTACACGCTGCTGTTCCAGAACGCCGGCCAGCTCGTCCGGGACGACGACGTGCAGGTCGGCGGCCGGCGGATCGGCTCGGTCCGCGAGATCGAGCTGACCGACGACAACCAGGCCGCGATCAAGATCACGGTGGAGGAGCCCTATGCGCCGCTGCGCGAGGGCACGCAGGCCGTCATCCGCCTCACCTCGCTGTCGGGCATCGCGAACCGCTACGTCGCGCTCACGCCCGCCCCGGGCGACGCGGAGGAGCTGCCCGAGGGCGCCACGCTGACCGCCGACTCGGCCACCGACGTGGTCGACCTCGACCAGATCTTCGACACGCTCGACGAGCGCACGCGCGGCGACCTGACCGACGTCATCAAGGGCTTCGCCGCGCAGTACGCGGGCAAGGGCGACGAGGCCGGCGAGTCGGCCAGGTACTTCAACCCGCTCCTCTCGAGCTCGCGACAGCTCGTCCAGCAGGTGACCGAGGACGACGCCGCCCTCACCCGCTTCCTGGTCAACTCGAGCCGCGCGGTGACGACGATCGCCGAGCGCCGCGACGAGCTGGCCGACCTCGTCGGCAACACCAACGCGACGGCGTCGGCGATCGGGGAGGAGGACGCGGCGCTGGCGCGCGCGCTCGGCCTGCTGCCGACCACGCTGCGGCGCGCCAACACGACGTTCGTGAACCTGCGCGCGACGCTCGACGACCTCGACGTGCTGGTCGCCGAGTCCAAACCCGCGACCAAGGACCTGGCGCCGTTCCTGCGCGAGCTGCGGCCGCTCGTGCGGGCCGCGCGGCCGACGATCCGCGACCTGCGCACGCTCGTGCGCCGCCCGGGCGACGACAACGACCTCGTCGAGGCGACGCGCAAGATGCCGGCGCTCCAGCGCGCCGCCACGCCGGCCTTCCGCAGCGGCCGCCAGGCGCTCGAGCGCCTCCAGCCCGTCCTCGAGTTCGCCCGCCCGTACACGCCCGACCTCGTCGGCTGGTTCCGCGACTTCGGCCAGGGCGCCGCCAACTACGACGCCAACGGCCACTTCGCCCGCATCCAGCCGATCTTCAACGCCTTCCAGTTCACCGACAACCCGGCCGGCGGCCTGCTGACGCCTGTGCTGCCCGCGAACCGCATGGACGGCGTCGAGACCGGCGTCATCCGGCGCTGCCCGGGCGCCGCCACGCAGCCTCCAGCGGACGGGTCGGCGCCGTTCACCGACGGCGGCGACCTCGACTGCGACCCGAGCCTCTCGCTCCCCGGCCCATGAGACGCGTCGCCGCCGTCCTCGTGCTGATCCTCGCAGCCGCCGCGTTCGCGGTCGTCGCTGTGGGCGCGGGCGACGACGGCGGCGGGGACTACAAGGTCCGCGCGATCTTCGACAACGCCGGCTTCGTGATCCCCGGCGAGGACGTCAAGGTCGCCGGCGTGCGGGTCGGCTCGATCGACTCGATCGACGTCACGGACGACTTCAAGGCCGCCGTGGTGCTCGACATCACCGACCCCGGCTACCAGGACTTCCGCCAGGACGCCGAGTGCCTCGTGCGCCCGCAGTCGCTGATCGGCGAGCGCTTCGTCGAGTGCGAGCTCACGCAGGAGCGCCCGCCCGGGGAGGAGCCGCCGCCCGAGCTCGAGCGGATCGAGGAGGGCGACGGCGAGGGCCAGCTCCTGCTGCCGGTCGACCGCACCGCCAAGGCCGTCGACCTCGACCTCATCAACAACATCATGCGCGAGCCGGAGCGCGAGCGGCTCTCGATCATCCTGTCCGACCTCGGGATCGGCGTCGCCGGGCGCGGCAGGGACCTGTCCGAGGTCATCCGCCGCGCCGACCCGGCGCTGAAGGAGATCGACGAGGTCCTGAAGATCCTCGCCGAGCAGAACACCGTTCTCTCCAACCTCGCGCGCGACTCGGACACCATCCTGGCGCCGCTCGCCCGCGAGCGCAGGCACGTCAGCGGCGCGATCGAGAACGCCAGCGAGGTCGCGCAGGCGACCGCGGAGCGGCGCGCCGACCTCGAGGCTGACATCGAGCGCCTGCCCCCCTTCCTGCGGGAGCTCAAGCCGACGATGGTCCGGCTCGGCGCGCTCAGCGACGAGATGACGCCGGTGCTGACCGACCTCGGCGAGGTCGCGCCCGACATCAACCGCATGATCCTCGAGCTCGGCCCGTTCTCGCGCGCCGCGACCCCGGCGCTCGAGTCGCTCGGTGAAGCTGCCGAAACCGGCACGCCGGCGGTCCAGGCGGCTCGCCCGGTCATCACCGACCTCAAGAATCTGGCGAGCGCGGTGCGACCCGTGGGGGCGAACCTGCGGCGTGTGCTCGAGTCGTTCCAGCGCACGGACGGCATCGAGCGCGCGATGGACTACATCTTCTACCAAGTGGCCGCCATCAACGGCTTCGACGCGTTCGGCCACTACCTCCGCGCCGGCCTGATCGTCAACCAGTGCGCGAACTACGCGATCGAGCCGACGTTCGGCTGCTCGGCGAACTTCCAGCAGCGCGCCGGATCGAGCAGCGCGCAGGCCACATCCGCCGGCGCCCGGCGTGACGAGGTGCTGCAGCGCACGGCGGTCACGCTCGCACGCTCGCTCGGCCTGCCGAGCCCCGAGGCGGCCGAGCCGGCCAAGGCGAAGAAGAAGCCGACCAAGAAGAAGCAGGCGAAGAAGAAGTCGGCCGCCGCCGAGCCGGCGCCGCAGGCCACCCCGGCGCCGCAGGCCACGCCCGCGCCGGGGGTGGGTGGGACTGATTTCACGCCGCCGGCCGACGACGAGCGATCGCAGACCGAGACGCTGCTCGACTACCTGTTCGGGGGCGACGAATGAGGCGCGGAGGCATCGCCGGCAACCCGGTCCTGATCGGCGCCGCGACGATCCTCGTCGTCCTCGTCGCCGTCTTCCTGGCCTACAACGCCAACCGCGGGCTGCCGTTCGTCCCCACCTACGAGCTCAAGGCCGAGGTCCCGAGCGCTGCCAACCTCGTGGTCGGCAACGACGTCCGGATCGGCGGCTCGCGCGTCGGCTTCGTCGGCGGCATCGAGGCCCAGCGCCGCGACGACGGCACGACGATCGCCGTGCTCGACCTCACGCTCGAGCGCAGCGTCTCGCCGCTGCCGCGCGACTCGACGCTGATCGTCCGCCCCCGCTCGGCGCTCGGCCTCAAGTACGTCGAGATCACCCGCGGCGCCGACAGCGAGGGCTTCGACGACGGCGCCACGATCCCGATCACGGCCGCCACACCGACCCCCGTCGAGTTCGACGAGGTCCTCAGCATGTTCGACGACGAGACGCGGGAGGCCGCGTCCGCCAACACGATCGGCTTCGGCGACGCGTTCGCGGGCCGCGGCGAGTCGATCAACACCGCGATCGGCGCATTCCGGCCGCTGCTGCGCGACATCGTGCCGGTCGCGCAGAACCTCTCCTCTCCGGAGACGAACCTGCGCCGCTTCTTCGGCGAGCTCGGCGACGCCGCCGCGATCGTTGCGCCCGCCGCCGACGCCCAGGCCGAGCTGTTCGTCAACCTCGACACCACGTTCCGTGCGCTGCGCGAGGTGTCGCGGCCGTACATCCAGGACTCGATCTCCGGCGGCGTCCCTGCGCTCGACACCGCGATCCGCACCCTGCCGGTCCAGCGCCCGTTCCTGCGCAACGCCGAGGGCCTGTTCCGCGAGCTGCGACCCGGCGCGGCTGCGCTGCGCACGTCGGCGCCCACGATCGCCGACGCGCTCGAGGAGGGCACGAAGGTGCTGCCGCGCACGCCGCCGTTCAACCGCCGGCTGGCGTCGCTGCTGGAGGAGCTCGAGCGGTTCGCCGAGGACCCGATGGTGCCGCGCGGCCTGCGCGCCACGACCACCGCCCTGCGCTCGCTCGACCCGACGCTGGCGTTCCTGGCGCCGACCCAGACGGTCTGCAACTACGTGACGCTGTGGTTCCGCAACATCTCGTCGCTGCTCAGCGTCGGCGACCGCAACGGCACCTGGCAGCGCTTCATCATCGTCGCGACGCCGCAGGGCCCCAACAACGAGGGCGGCCCCGCCTCCGCGCCGGCCAACGGGCCGACCGCGGAGAACCACCTCCACTCCAACCCGTACCCGAACACGGCGGCGCCCGGCCAGCCGCGCGAGTGCGAGGCCGGCAACGAGCCGTACCAGTCCGGGCGCACGGTGCTCGGCAACGTGTCCGGCACTCAGCCGGCGTCGACGGAGGGCAACCCCTGATGCGCCGCCGCAAGCCGCGCAGCCCCGTCCTGATCGGCGTGATCGCGCTCGCCGTGATCCTCGTCCTCGTCTTCTTGGGCTGGACCAAGGACATCCCCTTCACGAAGCCGTACGAGGTCAACGCGGTGTTCGAGTCGGCCAACTCGATCCGGCCCGGCTCGCCGGTGCGGATCGCGGGAGTGGAGGTCGGCAAGGTCAAGGAGGTCAAGCCGGAGGAGGGCACCGACGCGGCCGTCGTCGTGCTCCAGATCGACGACGACGGGCTCCCGCTGCACGAGGACGCCACCGCCAAGATCCGGCCGCGCATCTTCCTCGAGGGCAACTTCTTCGTCGACCTGAAGTCGGGGTCGCCCGAGGCGCCCGAGCTCGAGAAGGGCGGGACGATCAAGGTCACCCAGACCGCCACGCCGGTCCAGCTCGACGAGGTGCTGACCGCGCTGCAGTCCGACACGCGGCAGGACCTCAAGGACGTGTTGGGAGCCCTTGCGGTCGCGCTCAACTCCGAGCCGACGGCGGCCGAGGACGACGATGCCGATCCGCTCGCGCGCGGCGAGACCGCCGCGAAGTCGTTCAACGACGCCTATGACGACATCCCGGAGGCGGAGCGATCGACCGCCATCGTGCTCGACGCGTTCCTCGGCGCGGAGCCCGAGCAGGACCTGTCGCGGCTGATCGACGGCACCGCGCGCACGACCGGGGCGCTGATCCGCAACGAGAACGCGCTGCGCGGGCTGATCACGAACTTCAACACGACGATGGCGGCGTTCGCCTCCGAGTCTGGCAACCTGCGGCGCTCGATCCGCGAGCTGCCGCTCACGCTCGAGAGTGCGAACCGCGCGTTCTCCTCGCTCAACGAGGCGTTCCCGCCCACGCGCGCGTTCGCGCGCGAGATCATCCCCGGTGTCCGCGAGACGCCCGCCACGATCGAGGCGGCGCTGCCGTGGATCGACCAGGCGCGGCCGCTGATGGGCGCCAACGAGCTGGGCGGGCTGGCGCGCGAGCTGTCGCCCGCCACGCAGGACCTCGCGCGCCTGACCGACCGCGCGCTCGAGCTGCTGCCGCAGACGGATCTCGCCTCCAAGTGCGCGCGCGACGTGATCCTGCCGACCGGCGACGTCGTGATCCAGGACGAGTTCACGACCGGCGTCGAGAACTACAAGGAGTTCTTCTACACGCTCGTCGGGCTGTCCGGCGAGGGCCAGAACTTCGACGGGAACGGCATGTACGTGCGGTTCCAGACCGGCGGCGGCGCGGAGTCGCTGTCGCTCGGCTCGGCGTCGTCGAGCACGGGCGAGCTGTTCGGCAACGCGATCGCGGTGCCGCTCGGCAACCGGCCGGCGTATCCCGGCCGCAAGCCGCCGTACCGGCCCACCGCGACCTGTTACAAGCAGACGCGGCCCGACCTCAACGGCCCGGCGGCCGCCAGGTCGGCGCCCACCGGGCAGGCCGCGCTGGCCGCCAAGAAGGCGCTGCCCGAGCTGCGGCGCAAGCTGCGCCCGTTCGGGTCCGAGGACGGGGTGCGCAAGTGACCGCGATCCGCAAGCACCTGCCCGACTTCCTGGCGATCCTCGCCCTGCTCGTCATCTCGCTGGTCGTGGCGGTGATCATCCTCGCCAACCAGCGGCTCGCGCTGCCGGCGGGCGTGCCGGTGCTCGGTAAGGACTTCGTCGAGGTCGAGGCGGAGCTGACCACCGCGCAGGCCGTCACGCCCGGCCAGGGGCAGACGGTCAACATCGCGGGCGTCGAGGTCGGCGAGATCTCGAGCGTCAAGCTCGAGGACGGCAAGGCGGTCGTCGGGCTGAACATCGAGCGCGAGCACGCGACGCTCTATCGCGACGCCTCGATCCTGCTGCGCCCGAAGACCGGCCTGAAGGACATGGTGGCCGAGCTGACGCCGGGCACGGAGGAGGCCGGCGAGCTGCCCGAGGGCCAGCGGATCCCGGCCTCGCAGACGCTGCCCGACGTCAACCTCGACGAGATCCTCGCCTCGCTCGACGCCGACACGCGCGACTACCTGCGGCTGCTGCTGGGCGACGGCGCCGAGGGCCTGAAGGGCAACGGGCGCGAGTTGGCGCAGACGATCCGCCGCTTCGAGCCGACCGCCCGCTACGCGCGCGAGGCCAACGAGCAGCTCGCCCTCCGCCGCCAGAACATCAAGCGGGTCATCCACAACTTCTCGCTGCTGATGGAGGAGCTCGGCAGCAAGGACGCGCAGATCGCCGAGTTCGTGGAGAACTCGAACGCCGTGTTCGCGGCGCTCGCGAACCAGGACGCGAACATCCGCGAGACGGTGCGCGAGCTGCCGTCGACGCTCGACGTCACGCAGCGCACGCTGGCCAAGGTCGACGTCATGGCCTCCAAGCTCGGGCCGACGCTCGAGAGCCTGCGCCCGGCGGCGCGTGCGCTCGGTCCCGCCCTGCGCGATACGCGGCCGTTCCTGACCACCACCACGCCGATCCTGCGCGACGAGATCCGCCCGTTCACGCGCGCGGCGCTCCCGACCGTGCGCGAGCTGCGGCCGGCGCTGCGCGACCTCGCGGCGGCCACGCCGGACCTCACGCGCAGCTTCCGGGTCGTCAACGCGCTGCTCAACACACTCGCCTACAACCCGCCGGGCGCCTCCGATGAGGGCTATCTGTTCTGGCTCTCGTGGGCGAACCACGCCGGCTCGACGGTGTTCGCGACGCAGGACGCGCACGGCCCGATCCGCCACGGGATCGTGGTGTTCTCGTGCGATACCGCGCGGTTGCTCCAGGCGGTGGCGGGGACCAACCCGGCGCTCGGCACGCTCGTGGACCTCCTCAACGGCCCGACCGTCTCGGAGATCTGCCCCAGCCAGGGGGGCGCGACGCCGTGAACAAGGCCGCCCCGTCCTTCGGCCGGATCGCCGCCATGGTGGTGTTCGCGCTGTCGTGCTTCGGCCTGCTGCTGTTCCTGTGGCTGGCGTTCGGCGGGCCGATCCCGCTCAAGCCGCAGGGCTACCGCGTCAACGTCTCGTTCGCGGAGGCGACGCAGCTCGCGACCGAGGCCGACGTGCGGATCTCCGGCGTGCCGGTCGGGCGCGTGAAGACGATCGAGCCCGACAAGGAGACGGGCCGCTCGATCGTGGTGATCGAGCTGGACTCGCAGTACGCGCCGCTGCCCTCGGACGCGCGCGCGATCCTGCGCCAGAAGACGCTGCTGGGCGAGACGTACGTGGAGCTCACGCCGGGCAGCGAGGACGCCGAGGCGGTCGCCGACGGCGGCACACTCGCGGAGTCGCAGGTCGCGCCGACGGTGCAGCTCGACGAGATCTTCCGCTCGTTCGACGCGGACACGCGGGCGGCGTTCCAGACCTGGATGCAGGAGCAGGCGAAGGGGATCGCCGACCACGGTCGCGACGTCAACGACGCGCTCGGCAACCTCGCGCCGTTCGCGGAGGACGCCGCCGAGCTGGTCGACATCCTCAACCGCCAGGAGGGCGCGGTCACCAGCCTGGTCTCGAACACCGGCGTCGTGTTCGAGGCGCTGACCGAGCGCGACGGCCAGCTGCGCTCGCTGATCGAGAACTCCAACCGCGTCTTCCAGGCCACCGCCGCGCGCGACCAGCAGCTCAAGGAGGCGTTCATCGCGCTGCCGACGTTCGAGCGCGAGTCGGCGCGGACGCTCGAGCGGCTCGCGGAGTTCTCGGTCGACACGGACCCGCTGATCACGCAGCTGCGGCCGGCGGCGCGCGAGCTGAGCCCGACGCTGCAGGACCTCGGCGCGCTGTCGCCCGACCTGGAGGCGCTGTTCCGTGAGCTCGGGCCGCTGATCGACGCGTCGCGCACCGGCCTGCCGGCCGCCGAGCAGGTGCTCGAGGACGCGCGGCCGCTGATCGCGCAGCTCGACCCGGCGATGCGCCAGCTCACGCCGATCCTCGACTTCATCGGGCTCTACAAGCGCGAGCTGACGGCGTTCTTCGCCAACACCCCGGCGGCCACGCAGGCGAAGGACACCAGCGGCGTCCACTACCTGCGCACCACGAACCCGCTCAACCCGGAGAACCTCGCGGTGTATCCGCGCAGGATCGGCACCAACCGCCCGAACCCCTACACGAAGCCGGAGAACTTCACCCAGCTCGACCGGGGGCTGCCGGTGTTCGAGAACCGCCACTGCGGCGCCGGCGTTCCGAACATCACGAACGTGCCGGCCCTGCCGCTGCCCCCGGTGCTCGGGCTGGAGCTGGTGCCGGAGGACCTGCTCAACCGGATCGTCCAGTTCGCGTTCGCGGGCCAGCCCGGCACGAACGGCCCCGCCCCGCCGTGCCGGATCCAGGGCCCGTACAGCTTCGGCGGCGAGGTCACGCAGTACCCCCACGTGAACGAGCGGTAGGGGACCGGGCCGCCGCCCTCTACCCTCGCTGATGGGATGACGGCGTTCGAGCGGATCGTGCGCGCATCGGCCCGCCGGCCGGCGCGCGTGCTGGCGATCGTCGCCGTGCTGGCCGTGGCGGGCTGCGCGCTCGCCCTGCGCCTGGAGCCGAGCGCGGCCATGGACACGCTCGTCGGCCGCGGCGCGGACAGCTTCCAGGCCACCGAGCGCTACCGCGAGCGCTTCGGCGACCACTCGGTGATCGTGCTCGCGCGCGGCGAGCTGCCGAACCTCGTGCTGACCTCGAACCTCGGCCGCCTGATCGGGCTCGAGGGCTGTCTGTCGGGCAACAAGCCGGAGGGCGAGCAGGCGCCGGGCGGCCCCGGCTCGCCGTGCGACCGGCTCGCGCAGACCAAGCCGGTGCAGGTCGTCTACGGGCCGGGGACCTTCATCAACGCGGCGGCGGGCGAGATCCGCGACCAGATCCAGGTCCAGACGCGCGCGAAGGCGGCCGAGGCCGAGCGGGCCGCGCGTGCGGCGCGGCGGGTTGCGCGCGCCCAGGGCAAGTCGCCCGCGGAGCAGCGGCGGCTGGCGCGATCGGCGCGCCAGCTCGTCTACGCCCAGTTCGTCCGTGACCTGCTCCAGCTCAACCTGCGCTACGGGCTCGGGCTGAAGGGGCTCCCGCGGCTCGACGACCCGGACTTCGTCTCCGCGCTGGTGTTC
Organism: Actinomycetota bacterium; assembly: GCA_046744275.1. GTDB lineage: Bacteria > Actinomycetota > Thermoleophilia > Solirubrobacterales > Solirubrobacteraceae > DASSUW01. The sequence goes on along the minus strand of JBKOYW010000386.1, from coordinate 763 downwards.
GACCCCTCGCGCGGCGCGACGACGCCGAAGGCGCGCTTCGCGTACCTGTTCCCGTCGCGCGAGTCGGCGCTGATCCAGGTGCGCCTGAAAACCGACCTGTCCGACGAGCGGCGCGAGGAGGCCGTGGCGCTGGTCCGCGAGGCGGTGCGGATGCCACAGTGGCGCCTCCAGGGCGAGGCTGGCTACACGGTGACCGGGGCGCCGGTGGTGGCCGACGACCTCACGGGTGCGCTGGCCGGCTCGACGCTGCGGCTGCTGGTCGTCGGCGTCGTGCTGATGGCGATCGTGCTCGCGCTGGTGTTCCGCAGCCGGCTTCGCCTCGTCCCGCTCGCGGTCGCGCTCGCCGCCGTGGCGATCACGTTCGGGCTGACCGCGCTCCTCTCGCTGCCGCTGACGATGGCCTCGATCGCCGTGCTGCCGGTGCTGCTGGGGCTCGGCGTCGACTACGCGATCCAGTATCAGGCGCGCGTGCAGGAGGAGGGCGACGCGCTGGGCGCGGCGGGGACTGTGACGGTCGAGGACGCCGCGGGGCGGGCGGCGCGGGTCGCGGTGCCCGTGATCGCCACCGCGGCGCTGGCCACCGGGGTCGGCTTCCTCGTGCTGCTGCTCTCCCCGGTGCCGATGGTGCGCGGCTTCGGTGCGCTGCTTGTGGTCGGCATCGCGATCGCGTTCGCGCTCGCGCTGACGGCCGGGACGGCGGCGCTGGCGCTCGGCGCCCGGCCGCGTGACGGCGCGCTGGCGCGCTCGCTGCGCGGTGCCGGGG
>JBKOYW010000421.1:0-3271 GCA_046744275.1 Actinomycetota bacterium | reverse complement strand
GTCTGGACGAGGTACCAGCCGTCGCCGGCCATGTTCACGACAAGTCCCAGGCCCAGAACGATCCAGGCGCGCCCGGGTCGCCAGCCCGACAGTCCGAAGATCGCCACCACGACGCCGAGCAGGATGAGGTCGCCGATCGGGTAGGCGAGGTTGGTCAGCACCGCCGCGCTCAGGCCGCCGACGCCGCCGTCGTGGATGATCGGCCCGTAGGCCAGCGCCGCGGCCACCGCGGCCGTCGCGATCGCCCCGATGAGCCCGTCGAACCAGAGGCTCCGGCGCGCGTGGCGCAGCCGCGAGCGGACCAGCAGGACCAGCGCCACGTAGCTGGCCGGGTACCAGGCCAGCCAGAGGGCGTCCGCCAGGCTGGGGTAGGGCGCGTTGGGGTCGTTCGCATAGACCGCCGTCCAGTAGATGTCGGCGGCCGTCCAGCTGACCAGGCCGAAGCTCATGATCAGCCAGGGCACGCGCTCCTCGCGGATCGCCACGGCTCGCCACAGGCAGAACCCGGCCCCCGCGAACAGGAGTCCGTTGTAGACGTAGTCCTGCAGGAAGCTGTTGAGCCCGCTGCCGCCGAAGCCCGTGACCACCTGCAGGACGAAGAAGGCCTGCAGTACCCCGGCCACGCACCAGCAGCCGAGCAGCGCAAGGCGCTGTGAGCGGGACACCTCCATTGCTCATAGATCGGCTCATTTGGGCCGGAGATTGAGCGCGGCAGGGTTATAGTCGCGGCCCCGTGACCCGCCTCTCGCGCTACTTCCTGCCCACTACTCGTGAGGATCCCGCCGACGCCGAGGCGGCCTCCCACCGCCTCCTGGTGCGGGCGGGGCTGGCCCGCCAGGTCGGCGCCGGCCTCTGGACCTGGCTGCCGGCCGGCTGGCGTGCCCACCGCAAGGTCGAGCAGATCGTGCGCGAGGAGCTGGACGCGATCGGCGCCGCCGAGCTGCTGATGCCGGTGCTGCAGCCTGCGGAGCCCTGGAAGAAGACGGGGCGCTACGGGATCGACGAGCTGTTCAAGCTTCGCGACCGTCGCGACGCCGAGCTGGTGCTGGCGATGACGCACGAGGAGGTGATCACGCAGCATGCCTCCCGGGAGATCCGCTCCTACCGCGACCTGCCCAAGCTGCTCTACCACTTCCAGGTCAAGGAGCGCGACGAGCCGCGCCCGCGCGCCGGCGTGCTGCGTACCCGCGAGTTCATCATGAAGGACGCCTACACGTTCGACCGCGACATGGACGGCCTCGAGGAGTCCTACCAGCGGTGCATCGAGGCCTACGACAGGATCTTCGACCGGACCGGGCTCGAGTGGTACCGCGTCGAGAGCGACGTGGGCATGATGGGCGGCACCGGCGCGCACGAGTACATGGCGCCCTGCGCGGCGGGCGAGAACGACGTCGCGCTGTCCGATGCCGGCTACGCGGCCAACGTCGAGATCGCCAGCGCCACGCCGGAGCCGGTGGAGCTGCCCGCGGCGCTTCCCGGGCCGGAACCGGTCGAGACGCCCGGCGCCACGACGATCGACGCCGTAACCGGGATGCTGGGCGTCCCCGCCGGCGCGCTGATCAAGGCGCTGCCAGTCGTGGTCGAGGACCGGGGCCCGCTGCTCGTCCTGGTGCGCGGCGACCACCGTCTCAACGAGATCAAGCTCCAGAACGCCATCGGCGCCCCGACGCGGCCGGCCGAGGCGCAGGAGGTGCGCGACCTGTTCGGTACCGAGCCGGGGTTCATCGGGCCGATCGGTGCCCAGGTGGACGTGCTCGCCGACGAGGCCCTGCGCGGCCTGCACGGGATGGTCACCGGCGCCAACGAGCTGGACACACACCTCCGCGGCGTCGAGCCGGAGCGCGACTTCCAGCCCGAGTGGGCCGACGTGCGCCGCGTGGAGGCCGGCGACACCGATCCCAGCGGCGCCGTGATCCGCATCGAGCCCGCCATCGAGGTCGGCAACATCTTCAAGCTCGGCACGCGCTACTCGGAGCCGCTGGGCGCGCGCTACCTGGACGAGCAGGGCGCCGAGCAGCCGATCGTGATGGGCTCTTATGGCATCGGCCCCGCCCGCATCGTGGCCGCGGCGATCGAGCAGTTCCACGACGAGCAGGGAATCGCCTGGCCGCGGGCGCTGGCGCCGTTCGACATCGAGCTGATCACGCTGGGCAAGGAGGGCGAGCCGGCGCGCGAGGTCGCCGATCAGCTCTACGACGACCTGCGCGCCGCCGGCTTCGACGTGCTCTACGAGGATCGCGAGGGCAGCGCGGGGGAGAAGTTCGCGGACGCGGAGCTGCTGGGCTGCCCGCTGCGGCTCACGATCGGCAAGCGCGGGCTCGAGGCGGGGGAGGTGGACGCCCAGATCCGGCGCGGCCAGGAGCAGCGCTCGCTACCGCTCGACGGCCTCGTGCAGGCGGCGGCGGAGCTTTGGACAAGCCTCCCCTGACGTTCCGCCGGCTGGTCGGGCTGGACCGCTCCGGCGGGCCGCCGCCCGCGACCCGCCGCGGCGAGCCGCTGCATCCCTGGACGATCCCGAACGCGATCGGGATCGCCCGCATCGCGCTCATCCCCGTCTTCCTCGTGCTGGCGCTCCAGTCGGGGGACGGCCGCGACACGGTCGCCACGATCCTGTTCGCGACCGTGGCCGCCACGGACTGGTTCGACGGCATGGTCGCCCGCATCACCGGCCAGTACAGCCGTCTGGGGGCGCTGCTCGACCCGCTGACCGACCGGACGCTCGTGCTCTCGGGGGCGGTCGTGGCCTTCCACTTCGAGCTGCTGCCGCGCTGGGCGCTGATCGTGCTGGCCGCACGGGAGGCATTCATGCTTGTCCTGACCGAGCTGGCGCTGCGGCGCGGGATCGACCTGAACGTCAACATGATGGGGCGGTGGGCGGTGTGGCCGGTTATGGGCGCGCTCGGGCTGGCGATGATCGTCGAGACCTGGGTATCGGAAGTCATGCTTTACGTCGGGCTGGCGATGACCCTTGCGGCGACCGTCCGCTATCTGCAAGATGGTCTCCAGGCCTTGCGCAAAGGCTCAACCTCAGCTTGAGGATCGGCTAGTATCGACCCCAGGCCGCCTTGCCCTCTCCGAAAGGACCGCATTGGACACATTCCCTGACCTCGGAGCGCTCTCCGATCGGGAGCTGAAAGACCTAATCCAGCAGCTCACGGAGGAGGAGCAGGAGGTGTCGTACCGCCGGCGCATCCTGCACGGCAAGATCGACATCCTCCGCGCCGAGGTCGTGGCGAGGCTCCAGAAGACGCAGGGGCGGAGCGTGCTCGAC
>JBKOYW010000510.1:0-6710 GCA_046744275.1 Actinomycetota bacterium | reverse complement strand
TGGATCTCGTGCTCGCCTGCATATCCCCGTGGGCGACCCCGTGGATCCCCGGAGGCGAATGCCATGCCGACTGCGCGATGTTGCCGCGCATGCCAAATCGCCGTTCAATCGTGGATCACCTCGTCGCCGAGCTTGGGACCGACCGCATTCAATCTGTCGCGTTTGTGGTTCCCAGCGACGCGCTATGGACGTTGCCTCTGTACGACCTGGCTATCACGACCGCTCGGCGCGGTTGGCAGCTCGGGATCCCGGCCGCCATGTACTGGTTCGTCACGCCGGAGCCCGAACCGCTGGCCGGCTTCGGCCCTGCGATGAGCATCGTGGCTCACCAGAGACTGGAGCCAGAAGGGATCACGTTCATCGGGTCGACGTACGCCGATGTGCGCCACGGCGTCGTCCTGCTCGACCCGCAGGCTGAACGCATCGAGCCCGATCGGATCGTCAGCCTGAACAGGAACGGCGAGCTGCTTCTCGACTGGCGCGCAGTGCGCCGCGGACGGATCGACCACATTGTGCCTGAGCCGACGAGCGCGACGAGAGGTTCGCCGAACGGCGCTCGCAGCGCCGTGCTGGCGTAGAGGTAGGGAGCGTTTGCCAAGCCGTCGGGCCGTCTTCTAGGCTCTCGCGCGGTCATGACACACGGTGATGCGCGCGGCCCACTGCTTGGGCGGCGTGGCGAGTGCGAGGCGCTGGATCGGCTGTTGGCTAGCTTGCGCACGGGCCGAAGCCCGGTGCTCGTCCTGCGCGGGGAGGCAGGGGTCGGCAAGACCGCGTTGCTGGAGTATCTGCTGCACGAGGCATCCGGATGCCGCATCGTCCGAGCGGCGGGCGCGGAGTCCGAGATGGAGCTCGCATACGCCGGGCTGCAGCAGCTCTGCGCGCCGATGCTGGACCGCCTGGACGCGCTGCCCGGCCCCCAGCGCGAAGCGCTGAGCACCGCCTTCGGCCTCAGCGCCGGCGACCCACCGGATCGATTCTTCGTCGGTCTCGCGGTGCTCAGCCTGTGCGCAGAGGCGGCGCGGGACAGGCCGTTGCTGTGCGTCGTGGACGATGCGCAGTGGCTCGACCGTGCGTCTGCGCAAGCGCTGGCGTTCGTCGCGCGCCGCCTGCATGCCGAGTCGGTCGCCCTCGTCCTCGCGATCCGCGAGATCGGCGATGAGTACGAAATGCCCGGGCTGCCGGACATGACGGTGCGGGGCTTGACCGATGCCGATGCGCGCGCGCTGCTCGAGTCTGCGGTCCACGTCAACCTGGACGAGCGAGTGCGGGACAGCATCGTCGACGAAACTCGCGGCAACCCGCTGGCGCTGCTGGAGCTGCCGCGCGCGATGACGCCCGCGGAGCTCGCCGGCGGATACGGACTGCCCGAGGCCATGCCCACGGCGAGCCGCATCGAACAGGGCTTCCGGCGGCGGCTCGAGTCGCTTCCGCCGCAGACCCGGCAGCTCTTGCTCACGGCCGCGGCCGAACCCGTCGGCGACGCGCCGCTCGTCTGGCGCGCCGCCGAGCGGCTCGGCATCGGGGCCGAGGCGTCGGCCGCCGCCGAGGCAGCGGGATTGCTCGAGATCGACGGGCGCGTCCGGTTTCGGCATCCGCTCGTGCGCTCGGCGGCCTACCGTGCGTCAGCCCTGCCCGAACGGCAGGAGGTCCATCGGGCGCTGGCCGACGTGACCGACCCGGATCGCGACCCCGACCGCAGGGCGTGGCATCGCGCGCACGCGACGGACAGGCCGGATGAGGACGTCGCGGCGGAGCTCGAGCGTTCGGCATGCCGGGCGTCGGCTCGTGGCGGCATTGCGGCGGCGGCCGCCTTTCTCGAGCGAGCGGCAGAGCTGACCCCGGATTCGGCCTCCCGCGGGGCGCGGGCGCTGGCCGCCGCGCAGGCCAAGTTCGAGTCGGCGGCCCCGGAGGCCGCACTCGAGCTCCTGGCGGTTGCGGAGCTGTGCCCGCTGGAGGAGCTTCAGCGCGCGCGGTTGGAGCGGTTGCGCGCGGAGATCGCGTTCGCCCGTACGCGCGGCGGCGACGCTCCGGCGCTGTTGCTCGGTGCCGCCCGGCGCCTTGAACCGCTCGACGCGGCGATGGCTCGCGAGACGCATCTCGAGGCGATGGCGGCGGCGATGTTCGCCGGTCGCCTGGGCGACGAACCGGGCGTCCGCGAGGCTGCCGAGGCCGCTCAGGCTGGGCCGGCGGCGCCGCTGCCGCCGCGCGCGATCGACCTGCTCATCGACGCCCTGGCGACGAGGTTCACCGAGGGCTACTCGGCCGGTGTGCCGTCGCTCCGGGAGGCGCTCGGCGCGTTCCGGAGCGTGGATGGATCGACGGCACGCGACGTGCGTTGGCTCTGGCTGGCGTGTCGCCTGGCCCAGGACCTCTGGGACGACGAGCTCTGGCACGTGCTCGCGACGCGTGGGGTGCGCGTCGCGCGGGAGACGGGCGCGCTCAGCGTGCTCGCGATGGCGGCCACCTATCGCGCGTCTCTCCACGTCCAAGAGGGAGCCTTCGGCGCCGCTTCGTCGCTGATCGAGGAGGCCGACGCGATCACGCGCGCGACCGACATGGCACCGCTGAAGTACGCGGCGCTGATGCTGGCCGCGTGGCGCGGCAAGGAGGTCGACGGCCTCGAGCTGATCGAGGCCGGGAGGCTCGAGGCGACGGCCAGGGGCGAGGGCATGGGGCTGGGCGTCATCGGGTGGGCCACCGCACTTCTGTACAACGGTCTCGGCCGCTACAAGGACGCACACGCCGCAGCCGAACGGGCATGCGAGCACGACGATGTCGGGCTCTTCGCGTGGTCGCTCGTGGAGCTGATCGAAGCGGGCGTCCGCAGCGGCGCGACGGACGCGACCTCCGTTGCGCTCGATCGCCTGAGCGAGCGCACGCGAGCCAGCGGCACCGACTGGGCTCTCGGCGTCCTGGCACGGTCACGGGCGCTGCTGAGCGAGGGCGACGCAGCCGACGGTCTCTATCGGGAGGCGATCGAGCGGCTCGAGCGCACCCGGATACGCGTCGAGCTCGCCCGCGCTCGTCTGCTCTACGGGGAGTGGCTGCGCCGCGAACACCGCCGGGTCGACGCGCGCGAGCAGTTGCGCGCTGCGCACGAGATGTTTACCGCGATGGGCGCTGAAGCGTTCGCCGAGCGCGCTCGCGGCGAGCTGCTGGCCACCGGTGAGACCGTGCGCAAGCGCACGGTGGAGACGCGCGACGAGCTCACCGCGCAAGAGGCGCAGATCGCTCGGCTGGCGCGTGATGGGCGCACGAACCCCGAGATCGGCGGCCAGCTCTTCATCAGCCCGCGCACGGTCGAGTGGCACCTGCGCAACGTGTTCACCAAGCTCGGCATCCGCTCCCGTCGCGAGCTCCACGACGCGCTCCCCGACGAACCGTCGGCGATCGCGTCCGTCTGACCCAGGCCCCCCGGGCCCAACCCCGGGGTCCCTGGCCCCGGGGATACCCGGGGGCGATCAGCGGGCGGAAACGGCACCGTTGTCGCGTGCCCCGTTTCCACCCGAAAGGAGCCCCCTCCATGCCCCCCACGATCGTGCTCGTCCACGGCGCCTTCGCCGAGTCCGCGAGCTGGGACCGCGTCATCCGCGAGCTGGAAGACGCCGGTCACGACGTGATCGCCGCCGCCAACCCGCTGCGCGGCCTCGCCGCCGACGCCCAGTCGGTCACCGACCTCGTCAGCACCGTGGACGGCCCGGTCGTGCTCGTCGGCCACTCCTACGGCGGCGCCGTCATCACGAACGTCGACGCCAACGCCGGCCAGATCACCGGGCTCGTGTACGTCGCCGCGTTCGCGCCGGAGCCCGGCGAGAGCGCCAACATGCTCGCGCAGCGCTTCCCCGGCAGCACGCTCGGCGACGCGCTTCGGCCCGTGCACCGGAGCAACGGCACGACCGACCTGTACATCGCGCGCGAGAACTTCCACGACCAGTTCTGCGCCGACGTCGCGGCGCCCGAGGCCGCCCGCATGGCGGCCACGCAGCGGCCGGTCACGCTCGAAGCGCTCCAGGCGCCCTCGGGCGACCGTCCCCTGTGGAAGCAGGTGCCCTCGTGGTACCTGGTCGCCGGTCAGGACCGCAACATCCCCGCCGCGCTCCAGCACTTCATGGCCCACCGGGCGGGGGCCCGCCGCACGGTCGAGCTGCCCACCGCGTCGCACGCGGTGGCCGTCTCGCACCCCGACGCGACCGCGCGCCTGATCCTCGAAGCCGTCTCGCCGGTGCCTGTCGCCGCGTGACCCTCTGAAGGAGACCGAGATGAACGTCTGCAACACGCTCAGCCATGCATGAGATCAACGTCACGGTCGTCAGCGCCGAAGAGGCCGCGTACGGCACCGCCGAGTTCTGGTCGGGCGGCCGCCTGATCGGCTACACCCGCCTGGACGACGGCGACCTCATGTTGCGGATCGAGCCCGGCCACGACGGCAACCCCGTCGAGGTCGGCGCACACAGCCTCGCCGACGCCATCGCGGAGGCGAACCGGCTGCTCGCCCTCTACTGACCATCAACCGAAAGGCAAGACATGAAGATCGTCGTCATCGGCGGCCACGGTCGAATCGGCTCCAAGATCGTCGAGAAGCTCGGCGAGCACGGGCACGACGCGGTCGCCGCCGACCTCAGCACCGGCGTCAACACGCTCACCGGCGAGGGACTCGCCGACGCGTTCGACGGCGCGGACGTGGTGGTGGACGTGTCCAACTCGCCGTCCTTCGAGGACGACGCGGTGATGGAGTTCTTCCAGACGTCGACCCGCAACAGCCTGGCCGCCGAGCAGGCGGCCGGCGTCGGACACCACGTCGCGCTTTCGGTCGTGGGCGCCGATCGCCTCCCCGACAGCGGCTACCTGCGCGCCAAGGTCGCCCAGGAGATGCTGATCGAGACCTCGGCGATCCCGTACTCGATCGTCCGCTCGACGCAGTTCTTCGAGTTCGTCGAGTCGATCACCGCGGCCGCCACCGACGGCGACACCGTTCGCGTGCCGTCGGCGAGCATCCAGCCCGTCGCGGCCGACGACGCCGCCCGCGCCGTGGGCAGGATCGCCGTGGGTAAGCCCGTGAACGGCCTCGTCGAGGTCGCCGGCCCCGAGCCGTACAGCTTCGAAGAGCTCATCCGCTACGGCCTGAGCGCGCGCAACGACCCGCGCCACGTGGTCGCCGACCCCGACGCGCAGTACTTCGGGACCACGCTGACCAACGGCAGCCTGCTGCCCAGCGAGCACGCCGAGCTCGGCGAGACCCGGTTCGAGGACTGGCTCGGCGCGCTCGCGACACGCAGCTGACCAGCAACGGAGCGGCCCCGCCGAACACGCGGCGGGGCCGTGATCAATCACCCCCTCTCCCCAAGGAGGCTTCCCCATGAGCACTTCCGAGCGATCCGGTCAGCAGCCATTGCACCTGAACGAACCGTATTCAGCCACGGAGCGAGTCGAGGAGGTCGCCTCCGAGATCGGTCTCGTGGGAGCGCTGACACTCCGTGCGGTCGAGGTGGGGACTTTGGTCCTCATTGGTCTCCTCGTCTGCCCGCCGCTCTTCATCCTCGTGGTGGTGGTCGTCGTCCCGCTCATCGCCCTGACCGTCCTCGTCAGTCTCATCGCGGCGGTCCTGGCGACGCCGTACCTGATCGTTCGCCACGTCCGTGGGCATCGCGCAGGCCACGCAGTGCTGCGGGACCGGCTCGGACGTGCGTTCCACGCGCTCCTGGACATCGCGCCACACCGCCTCCTCGCCGCCATCCGCCGGAGCCACGCAGCTCGGTGACCGAAAGCCCGCGCCCGCTCAGCATCGGTCACCGCGGCCGAAGTCGAGTCAGTCCCGTAGATCACTTCAGCTCGCCTATGCTCGGGGATGTGGCGGCCGGTACGAGCCCGATCATCCCGGACCTGCCGATCATCCGCACGCGACAGGAGGGCGAGCAGCGGGCGACTTTCTTCGAGCTGTTCTTCGACCTCGTCTACGTCTTCGCGGTCACCCAGGTGTCCCACCACCTGCTCGACGACATCAGCTGGGCGGCCGCGGCCGAGACGACGTTCATGCTCGCGGCGCTGTACTGGGCGTGGAACTACACGACGTGGATGACCAACTGGTTCGACCCGGACACGGCGCCGGTTCGGCTCGTGCTGGTCTTCGTGATGGCGGCGAGCCTGCTGATGGCGGTCGCGATCCCGGGGGGATTCGCGGAGTACGCGCTGCTGTTCGCGTGCGGCTACTCGGGCCTGCAGATCGGGCGCAACGCGTTCGTCGTCGCGGTCACGCCGCGCGGGCGGTTCAACCAGAACTTCCGCCAGATCCTGGCCTGGAGCCTGTTCTCGGTGCCACTGTGGGTCGCCGGCGGAATCGTCGACGCCGAAGCGTTGCGCTGGGTTCTGTGGCTGGGTGCGCTCGGACTTGACCTCGCCGCGCCGCTGGTGAGGTATTGGCTGCCGGGCGTGGGCGCTACTGCCATGAGCCAGTGGCAGATCGAGGGCGCCCATTTCGGCGAGCGCTTCCAGCTGTTCGTGATCATCGCGCTCGGAGAGAGCATCGTTCTCGCAGGGGCCACGGCCTCGGATGCGGGGTTGAGCCTCGAGGTCGTCGCCGCGCTCCTGCTCGCCGGCCTCTCCTCGACGGCGCTCTGGTGGCTGTACTTCGGCCAGGTCGCCGGCAGGGTTTTGGAGCGGATCCGCGCGGCCACCGCCGAGGAGCGGGGCCAGATCGGCCGCGACATCTACAC
>JBKOYW010000476.1:0-3445 GCA_046744275.1 Actinomycetota bacterium | reverse complement strand
GTGCTGTACGGCAACGGGATGACGTGGGCCGGCCGCGGCGAGGAGGCGGACACGCACCTCGAGGCAGCGTGGGAGATCGGCGACCGCCTCAACCACCCGTGGGTGCCGTTCCTGGCGACGTGGTGCGGGCAGGGCGACCTGTGCTGGCGCGGCGAGGTCTCGCGCGGGCGGCGCCTGTGCGAGCGCGAGCTCGCGAAGCCGCGCACGATGCAGGCGCCGGGCCAGCGCGAGTACCTCGAGAACCTGCTCGCCTGGAACGCCACGCTCGCCGGGGAGCTCGCCCTCGCCCGCGAGATCGTCGAGAGGACGTCGCCAGACGTGCCGCCGTTCGCCGCCGGGCTGCTCGAGCTCCTGGCCGGCGACCCGGCCACGGCCGTGGCGACGATCGAGCGCTGGCGGCGCGTGCTCGTGGAGAGCGGGAACGCGTGGACGGCGATGACCTACGAGTACGACATCGCGCAGGTGCAGTGGGCACTCGGCGACCCCGCCGTGGACGAGACGTACCAGCGGATCACCGCCGCCGCGACCGACAGCGGCGGCGGGCTGTTCGAGCTCATGTTCCGCTGCCAGATCGCGCGGCGGCGGGTGGAGCAGGGCCGGCCGGCCGACGCGCGGCTCGAGCTCGAGCGCTGCCGCGAGATCTTCACCTCCGGCAACCGCTGGGGCGCGCGCGAGGGAGACCTCCTGCTCGCCGAGGCGACGCTGGCCGCCGCCGAGGGGCACGATGCCGAGGCGCGGTTCTCCGGCGCCGTCGACATCTACGCCGACTACGGCGTCGTCTGGGACCAGGCGGAGGCCTTCCAGCACTGGGCGCTCGCACTGTCACCGCGCGACCCGACCGGCGCCGCGGCGATGCTCGACCGCGCCCTCGACCTCTACGACCGGCACGGCGCGAGCACGCTCTGGCGCGAGCGCGTCCGGCGCCGGCGCGCCAAGCTCGGCGAGCCGGCGGAGCGGTAGGTCGCCCAGGAACGCGAAAGCCCCGGAAGACCGGGGCTTTCGGCCGTCGGCGGTGGGCTGTCACCACCATCGTCGGCGGATAGCGGGGGCGGGATTCGAACCCGCGACCTTCGGGTTATGAGCCCGACGAGCTACCTGGCTGCTCCACCCCGCGACGCGACAGCGAATGTTAGCAAGACACGACGGGTCATCAAGCGCCGGAAAATCGCTCTCTGAGCGTCTTCTTGGAGAACTTCCCGACCGACGTCTTGGGCACCTCGTCGATGAACTCGACGCGCTCGGGGATCCACCACTTGGCGACGCGCTCGGACAGGAACTCGCGCAGGCCATCGGCGTCGAGCTGCTCGCCGTCCTCGGCCACGACGCACGCGAGCGGGCGCTCGCCCCACTTCTCGTCCGGAACCCCGATCACCGCCGCCTCGCGCACCGCCGGGTGGGCCATGATCTCGTTCTCGAGCTCGACCGACGAGATCCACTCGCCGCCGGACTTGACGAGGTCCTTCGTGCGGTCGACGAGCCGGATGTAGCCCTCCGGCGAGATCGTCGCCACGTCGCCGGTGCGCAGCCAGCCGTCGTCGGTGAACTGCGCCGCGCTGGCCTCCTCGTCGCGGTAGTAGCCGGCGGCCACCCACGGCCCGGCGACCTGCAGCTCGCCGCGCGCCTCGCCGTCCCACGGGAGCGCGTCCCCGCTCTCGTGGTCGACGATCCGGCACTCCATCAGCGGCGTGACGATGCCCTGGGTCGAGCGGACGTGCGCCAGCTCGTCCTCCGAGCGGTCCGTGAGCGTGCTCTTGATCCGGCAGACGGAGCCGAGCGGGCTCGTCTCGGTCATCCCCCACGCGTGCAGGATCGGCTGGCCGATCTTCTCGCGGTAGGCCTCCGAGAGCACCTGCGGCACGGCCGAGCCGCCGCACAGGATCGCCCGCAGCGCGGAGACGTCGCGGCCCTCGAGCTCGTCCAGCGCGCCCATCCAGATCGTCGGCACGCCGGCCGCGAGCGTGACCTTCTCGTCCTCCATCAGCGCGGCGATCGCCGCCGGGTTCATCTGCGGGCCCGGGAACGCGAACGCGCTGCCTGCCATCACACCGGCGTGGGCGAGCCCCCAGGCGTTGGCGTGGAACATCGGCACGACCGGCATCACGACATCGCGCTCCGACACCGCGACGGTGTCGGCGACCATCGCGCCGAGCGAGTGCAACACGCTCGACCGGTGCGAGTAGACGACGCCCTTCGGATGGCCGGTGGTGCCGCTCGTGTAGCACATAGCCGCGGCCTGGTTCTCGTCCTCGATGTGGAACTCGGCCGGCTCGGCGTCCGCCAGCAGCTCCTCGTAGTCGAGGATCCTCCCGTCCTCGGGGACGTCGCCCGCACCGTCGTCCATGACCACGATCGTCTTGACGGTCTCGAAGCCGTCGACCAGCGGCCACAGGACCTTCACCAGCGAGCGGTCGACGAAGATCACCTCGTCCTCGGCGTGGTCGACGACGTAGCTGAGCTGCTCGGGGAACAGGCGGATGTTGAGCGTGTGCAGCACGCGCCCGCTGCAGGGCGCGGCGAAGTACAGCTCGAGGTGGCGGGAGGTGTTCCAGGCGAACGTCGCCACCCGCCCGTCGGCGGAGATGCCCAGGCCGTCGAGTGCCCCCGCCAGGCGGCGCGTCCGGGCCGCCCACTCCGCGTACGTCGTGCGCTCCTTGCCGGTTGCGGTCAGCGTGGTCATCGTCTTCTCCCCGAACAGCCGCTCCGCCCGGTGGAACAGCAGCGGAAGGGTCAGCGGATAGGACGACATCAGGCCCTGCATCGGCTCTCCTCCTCGATGGTTCTCACAACCCCAGCCGCGGCAGCTCGATCGCCGGGCAGCGGTCCATGACCACGCGGAGCCCGGCCGCGCGGCCGCGCTCGGCCGCCGCCTCGTCGACCACGCCGAGCTGCATCCAGACCGCGCGCGCGCCGACCTCGATCGCCTCGTCCACGTGCGTGCCGGCGACCGACGCGCGGCGGAACACGTCGACGACCTCGACGCCCGCGTCCGCGGGAAGCGCGGCGAGCGACGGGTAGCAGCGCTCGCCGAGGATCTCGGTCGCCATCGGGTTGACCGGGATCATGCGGTAGCCGCGGCGCTGGAGCATGGAAGCGATGCGATGGGAGTCGCGTCCCGGATCAGGCGAGCAGCCGACGACCGCCCACACGCGAGTGCCGGTGAGGACGGCGCGAACGTCGTCGACCGGCGGCAGCAGCGGCGAGATCGGATGCGCCGCGATGAGGCGGCGCTCGGCGAGCCGCTCGAGGACGAGCGCGGTGTCGGCGATGCGAACGCTGGTGAGGTGCTCCTCGCGGCCCTCGAAGTCGTCGACGATCGCCCGGACCGCCGCTGCGTACGCATCGCGGTCCCCGTCCGCGAGCGCGGCCACCGCGTCGGCGGCGCGGCCGAAGGCCTCCGAGCCGGCGCGCATCCCCTCGGCGGCCCGGGCGGCGGTCGCGTCGTCGC
>JBKOYW010000506.1:0-5762 GCA_046744275.1 Actinomycetota bacterium | reverse complement strand
GCTGAAGAACAACGTGATCAACGCCTGGTGGCGGTCGATGATCCAGGAGCGCGACGACGTGGTCGCGCTCGACTCGGCGATCATCCAGCACCCGCGCACGTGGGAGGCGTCGGGTCACCTCGCCGGCTTCACCGACCCGCTGGTGGACTGCAAGACGTGCGGGCTGCGCTTCCGCGCCGACCACCTCGGCGAGCTGCAGTGCGGCCGCAAGCCGTCCAAGCACCCGGGCGAGGCCGACGAGTGCGACCTCACCGAGGCGCGCGAGTTCAACCTCATGTTCGAGACGACGATCGGCCCGGTCCACGAGGCGGGCGCGACGGTCTACCTGCGGCCCGAGACCGCGCAGGGCATCTTCCTGGACTTCAAGACGACGCTGCAGTACGCGCGCCGCAAGCCGCCGTTCGGGATCGCGCAGATCGGCAAGTCGTTCCGCAACGAGATCACGCCCGGCAACTTCATCTTCCGCACGCTCGAGTTCGAGCAGATGGAGATGGAGTTCTTCGTCCCGCCCGATCAGGCCGGGCAGTGGTACGACTACTGGCGGCAGGCGCGCTTGGACTGGTACGTCTCGCTCGGCATCGACCGCGAGCGGCTGCGGCTGCGTGACCACGACGAGGACGAGCTCTCCCACTACTCGTCCGCCACCGCCGACGTCGAGTACCTGTACCCGATCGGCTGGTCGGAACTCGAGGGCATCGCCAACCGCGGCGACTTCGACCTCACGCAGCACGCGAAGTTCTCGGGCGACAAGCTCGAGTACTTCGACCCCGAGACGCGGGAGCGCTACATCCCGCACGTGGTCGAGCCGGCCGCCGGCGTCGGCCGCACGATGCTCGCGCTGCTGTGCGATGCCTACGACGAGGACGAGATCGGCGGCGAGAAGCGGACCGTCCTGCGGCTGCACCCGGCGATGGCGCCGGTCAAGGTCGCCGTGCTGCCGCTGCTGCGCAGGGACGGTCACCCCGAGCGCGCGCGTGAGATCTACGAGGAGCTGCGCCGCCACGTCAGCGCCGAGTACGACGAGGGCGGCCACATCGGCAAGCGCTACCGCCGGCAGGACGAGATCGGCACCCCGCTGGCGGTCACGATCGACCACCAGACGCTCGAGGACGGCACCGTGACACTGCGCGACCGCGACACGCTCGCCCAGGACCGCGTGCCGGCCGACGAGCTGGTGGCGCGTGTGACGGACGTCACACGCTGAACGTGCGCGTTTTGTAACGTCCGTGACATGGCCACCGTCGCGGCCGATCAGGTCACCTACGAGGACCTCTACCAGCGCTGGGAGCGCGGCAACTGGCGCGCGACGGAGATCGACTTCTCGACCGATCGCGCGCAGTGGCAGGAGCGCTTCAGCGACCTCGAGCGCCGCGCGGCGCTGTGGAACTACGCGATGTTCTTCCACGGCGAGGACTCGGTCGCCGACAACCTGTCGCCGTTCATCGACGCCGCGCCGCGCGAGGAGCAGAAGTACTTCCTCGCCACCCAGCAGGTCGACGAGGCCCGCCACGCGGTGTTCTTCAACCGCTTCATGCACGAGGTGGTCGACCGCGGCGACGGCACGATCGCGGGCGCGCTCGAGGCGACGCGGCCGGAGCTGACCTGGGGCTTCGTGAAGACCTTTGAGATGCTCGACAAGGTCGTCGACGAGCTGCGGCGCGACCGCTCGCGCACCAAGCTCGCCCAGGCGGTGACGATGTACCACTTCGTCGTCGAGGCGACGCTCGCGCAGCCAGGCCAGCACTTCATCTCCGACTACCTCGCGGCGCGCGACCTGCTGCCGGGGTTCCGCTCCGGCATGCAGAACGTGTCGCTCGACGAGCAGCGGCACATCGGCTTCGGCGTCAAGCTGCTGCGCGACCTCGCGCTCGAGGACCCCGAGGTCCCGGACGCGGTGGCGGAGATGCTGCGCGCAGTAACCCCGACCTCGGTCGCCGTGTTCGTGCCGCCGGGCTGGGACACCAGCTACGTCGAGTGCTTCGGCTTCACGCTCGAGCAGATCTACGAGGAGGGCGCGAAGTCGTTCGAGGCGAAGTTCCGCGCCGCCGGCCTGCCGATCGAGGAGCTCCCCGGTCCCCAGGTCATGCCGATGGACCTGCCGCCGCGCCAGCGCGCCGAGCGCGGGCTGAACATGGTGCGAGCCGGCTACCTCGGCCCGCCCAACGGCGCGCCCGCCCGCGACCCCGAGGCGATGGCGATGCTGTTCGACAGCGTCCGCCGCAACGTCGACCTGCGCCGGGCGCCCGACGGGCCGTTCGTGCTGCAGTGGGACTTCGCCGACGCCGAGCCGTGGCATGTCCGGATCGACAACGGCTCCACCGCGGCGGCGCCGGGGCGCGCCCCGCACGTTGATCTCGAGCTGCGCTGCCGCTTCGAGGACTGGGTCGACCTCGTGGCCGGCCGCCTCGATCCGCGCCGGGCGGTGGCGACCGGCCGCCTGCGGCCACGTGCGAAGCCGCGGGCGCTGTGGCGCGCCCGCGGCCTCTTCACCGCTTGACCTTGAAGGACATCCTCATCTCCTCCGGGTGCTGGGAGCAGAAGAGGACGTACTTGCCGGCCTTGAGCTTCTTGGTGGTGAACGTCCCGCCTGCCTGAAGCGGGGAGCGGAACTTGGTCGGGCCCTTCTCGACATTCACGTCGTGGACGTCGAAGCCGCCGCCCTCCCAGCGGAACTTCACCTTCCCGCCGGCCTTCACCGACTTGAAGTCGGGGGCGTAGAAGTTCGACCCGACCGTGACGGTCGGCGGCTTCTTCTTCGCCTCGGCCGGGCCGGAGACGAGGAACGCCAGGCCCGCCGCCATCATGGCGGCGGGCCCGGCGAGCCTGCGGAGGCGGACGTCGGTCACTGGACGATGATCTCGCCGGACATGTCGTTGCCGTGCACCGCGCAGTAGTACGTGTAGGTGCCGGCCTTGGTGAACGTCACCGAGTCCTGCGACGGGAACGGCGAGCTCTTGTCGGAGTCCAGGACGCCGGTGTTGAAGTAGCCGTTGCCGTGGTTGGTGCCGTCGTAGCTCACGGCCGTGCCGGGAGCGTCGGAGCGGTAGATCACGAACGGCTGGAACACCTCGCCGATGAAGCTCTGGGCGAACGGGTCGAGGTAGTCCTTCGGGCCGAAGTGCACGTTGTGCAGCTCGATCGTCTTCTTGGACATCTCGAACGTGACGGTGTCGCCGACCTTGACCGTCTTCTTCGCGGGGAAGAACGCGATCTGCGCGATGCCATTGGCGTCGTTGCCGGCGCGGACGACGTTGCCCTCAGGGCCGTCGAACGCGGCGAGCTTCTTCGCGAGCTTCGTGCTGGCCTTGACCTGCTTCGCGATGCGGCGCTTGTCCTGCTTCGCGGTCGGGACGCCCTTGCGGCTCTTCTTGACCGTGACCTCGAGCTCCTTCGAGGGATGGAAGACGGAGCCCAGCGTGTAGCGGCCGGCCTTGGTGAACCGCACCCTCCACGGCTTCTGCGGGCCGTCGAGGGCGAAGCCGGAGCCGACCTTCTTGCTGCCGTCGATGACCTTGCCACCTGGGGCGAGAGGTCGGCGATGTTCGGCGAGAGGTTCGCCTGGCCGTTGAACCACATCGGAGGGTTGCCGGCGGCGTCCTTGGCGTCGGCGACGAGCTTGTCCGGGCGCGGGGCGCCGATCGAGGGGAGGTCCTGCCCCTTCGGGACGAAGATCACGTCGCCGAAGCCGGTCGTCCACTTGAAGCGGATGTGGTCGCCCTTGGCGATCGTGATCTTGCGCGGATAGAAGTCGGCGTCGAACGCAACCGGCGGAACACCCGCAAGCGGCTTGGCCGGGCCGATCGTCACCTGCTTCGTGGCGGCCTGCGAAGTGGCGGCCGGTATCAGGAGCGCCGCGATCCCTGCGGCGACGACGAGCGATCGTTGATTCCTCATGGGCGGGCAGCCTCGCGTGCGCGCGGCAACCCCACATCGGGGATATCCCTAGTCCTACTCTTCGAGCAGCGCCCGGGCGGCCGTCGTCGCGGCCCGCAGCGCGGGCCGGTGGTCGTGCTCGGGCTCGCCCAGCAGCCGCAGCGCGAGGCCGTCGGCGAGCGAGAGCAACACCGCCGAGACCGCCTCCGGCTCGTCGGCCAGGCGCAGCACGCCCTCGCGCTGCTTGGCGGCCAGCAGCTCGGCCAGCCGGCTGCGGGTGGCCGCGTGCAGGGACGCGAACGCCTCCGCGATCTCCGGGTTGCCGCGGCCGGACGTGAATAGCTCGAACATCAGCGCCACGAACCCGGGATCGCGGTCCACGAGGTCCTCGAGCGAGTGCACGAGCACGTCGATCACCTCGTCCCGCGAGTGCGCGTCAGCGAGCGCGCGGTCGAGACGGGCCATGCGGATGTCCGCGTCGCGCCGCACCACCTCGGCCATCAGGCGCTCCTTGGTGCCGAAGTAGTAGTGCAGCAGGCCGCGCGAGACCCCGGCCTCGCGCGCGACGTGGTCGAACGTCGCGCCGGCTGCGCCCCGGGCCGCCACCGAGCGCCGCATCGCGTCGATGATCCTCGAACTCGCGGCCTCCATGGCACGTATATTCGGGCACATGGGCTCCCGCCGCCTCATGGCCGCGGCGGCGGGCGCCGTCGCCGTCCTGTGCGTTCATGCGGCCCCCGCGTGGGCGGACCTGCTGCTGTACCGGTGCGGCACGGACGTCTGCCGGGTGGCGCCGGACGGCACCGGCAAGCGGCAGCTCACGCGCGGCGGCGGGACGGACACGTGGCTCTCCGCATCGGCCGACGGCTCGCGCATCGCCGACAGGCCGACGGCGCGAACCGCGACGCCGTCGCGCGGGCAGTCATTGGCACCGGCTGGCTCGGCGCCGGCCTCGCGCGCACCGACACGGGACCCGCCTCGCGGTTCCCGCTCGGCATCTGCCTGCTGGCCGTGAACACGGACTTCGCCTGCGGGGGCGTGACGTCGCGCGCGATCCCACCCAGGACCTCTTCAACCCCGCGTTCTCACCCGACGGTACGGTGGTCGCGGTCGTCCACGTTCCCAGCTCGTGGGCGCCGGCCCGATCGTCCTCTACGACGCTTCCACCGCCGCGCCGGTGCGCGACCTCGTCGGCGGGGGAGAACACCCAGCCGTCGTGGTCGCCGGACGGGAAGCGGATCGCGTTCGAGCGCGGCGGCGACCTCTACGTCCCCGGGCGACCGGGGCACCGCGCGAGCGCCGCGTCGGGAAGGGCGGCCAGCAGCCGATCTGGACGAGCGCGCCGGCGTGCCGGCAGCGCCCGCGCCTGCGGCATCATCACGGCGCGCCTGCGCGCGCGCGTGCGTCAGTGAGCGGCGACCTTGCGGTAGCGCGCGACGGCGAGCGGCGCGAACACCGCGGTCAGCACCGTGCACCAGATGAACGACATCCAGATGTCGGTGTTGGCGGGCGTGTTCAGCCACAGCGATCGCACCGCGTCGGAGACCGTGGTGAACGGGTTGGCCTCCGCGAACTGGCGTAGCCCGTCGGGCATCGAATCCGCCGGCACGAACACCGACGAGGCGAACGTGAGCGGGAAGATCAGCGTGAAGCCGATCGAGTTCGCGGTCTCCGGCGAGGACGAGTACAGGCCGATCAGCGCGAAGATCCACGAGAACGCGTAGCCGAGGAAGAGCAGCAGCACGATTCCGAGCACGATCTCTCCCGCCGTGGCGCCGATGAAGTTGAACCCGGCGGCGAAGCCGACCGTGAACAGCACCACGAGCGACAGGCAGTTGAGGACGATGTCGGAGAACGTGCGCGCCGCCAGCACCGCTGCGCGCGACATC
>JBKOYW010000534.1:0-6146 GCA_046744275.1 Actinomycetota bacterium | reverse complement strand
ACGGGCTCGAGCCGGCGGCCGAGCAGGTAGACGATCAGCGGCGGCCCCGCGGTCGTGGTCGACGTCGACAGCGCGCCGGACGCGAGCCCCGCCACCGGGCCGGCCCAGCCCGGCGACGGTCGCCCGCCGGCGATGCGCCGCGCGGCCAGGGTGGCGATCACGCCCACGCTCACCGCGACCTGCAGCGCCACCGGGTCGAGCGCCCGCAGCACGGCCACGCCGGCCACCGCGCCGGGCAGCGCGGAGGCAAGCAGTACCGCGCACTCGCGCCACACCGGCCGCGGCCGCCGACGCTCGCTCACCAGCGTGAGCACGTTCACGAGCGAGCCGAGGACGATCAGCAGACCGACGGCCTCCTCGGGCTCGACGACCGCGAACACGAGCGGCGCGGCCACGATCGAGAACCCGAAGCCGGTCGCCGACTGGAGCGCCGCACCGGCCGCCACCGCCGCGGCCGCCACCAGGGGCATCAGAGCACGCGATCGTCGCGATGGGCGCCGAGCCAGGCCGCCTGGCGGGGCATCACCCGAGCCATCAGGTCGTCGCCGCGCGGCTCGCCGTAGACCGTGCCGGGGAAGTCGAGCTCGCGCTGGATCGCCCAGATCTCGTCGTGGCGGTCGGGCGGCAGCACCTGGTCGCCGACCGCGACCCAGCCGATCGGCACCACGGCGCCGTCCGCGACCGTGGAGTTCACGTGCACGACGCCGCCGATCCGCACCTCGGCGCCCACGCCGACGCTCGAGCCGGGGAACAACGCCGCGCGGGTGGCGACGAACGCCTCGCGGCCGATCCGCGCTCCGTTGACGTGCGCGTGCGGGCCGATCAGCACGTCGTCGCCGACGAGCACGGGGTGCGCCGCCCGCCCGCGCACCAGCGCGTGCTCCATCACCACGCAGCGTGCGCCGAGCTCCACGCGGCCGTCCTCCGCGCTAACAACGGCGTTCCACATGATCCGCGCGTCCTCGCCCACGTGGATGTCGCCGCACAGGACGGCGGTCGGCGCGATCCAGGCGCTCGGGTGAACGTTCGGTCGCCTCCCGCGGTGCTCGACCAACATGAGTCCATTGTCGCGCGCCCGGATCGCGCGCGACGCCATCATGGTGCCGGCCGGACGAAGGCACGGGCTATCTTGTCCGGGGTGGGGTGGGACTTCTCCACCGATCCGGAGTTCCAGGCGCAGCTCGACTGGATGCGCGACTTCGTGCGCGCCGAGGTGTGGCCGATCGAGACGATCTTCGAGGAGCTCCCGCCCGGCGGGTTCGAGCGCGCGATCGCTCCGCTCAAGGAGCAGGTGCGCGAGCGGGGCCTGTGGGCCGCGCACCTCCCGCCCGATCTGGGCGGGCAGGGCTTCGGCCAGGTCAAGCTCGGCCTCATGCACGAGATCCTCGGGACGAGCCCGTTCGCGCCCGTGGTGTTCGGCAACCAGGCGCCGGACTCCGGCAACTCGGAGATCCTGGCGCTGGCCGGGACCGAGGACCAGAAGGAGCAGTACCTGCATCCGCTGCTGGCCGGCGACCTGCGCTCGGCGTTCTCGATGACCGAGCCGGAGTCGGCGGGCAGCGACCCGACGCTGCTGCAGACGCGCGCCGTCGAGGACGGCGACGGGTGGGTCATCAACGGCCACAAGTGGTTCTCCACCAACGCGTCGATCGCCGACTTCCTGATCGTCATGGCCGTCACCGACCCGGACGCGCACCGCTACCAGCGCGCCTCGATGTTCATCGTCCCGGTCGACACGCCGGGCGTGCAGATCCTGCGCGACGTGCCGACGATGGAGCACCCGTACGAGCGCCTCGGGGCGTACGGCGGGCACGCCGAGATCGTCTACGAGGACGTCCGGGTCCCGAAGCAGGCGCTGCTCGGCGCGCGCGGCGCCGGCTTCCTGATCGCCCAGCAGCGGCTCGGCCCCGGCCGCATCCACCACTGCATGCGCTGGCTCGGCGTGTCGCGACGCGCCTTCGACATGCTGTGCGAGCGCGCGCTGTCGCGCTTCTCGCACGGCTCGCTGCTGGCCGAGAAGCAGACCGTGCAGAACTGGATCGCGGACTCGGCCGCGCAGATGCATGCGGCGCGCCTGATGACCATGCACGCCGCCTGGAAGATGGACACCGAGGGCGCCTCGGCCGCGCGGCAGGAGATCGCGCTGATCAAGTTCTACGGCGCGCAGGTGCTGCACGACGTGGTCGACCGCGCGCTCCAGGCGCACGGCTCGCTCGGCTACTCGACCGACCTCCCGCTCGAGCAGATGTACCGCTTCGCGCGGGCCGCCCGGCTCTACGACGGGCCGGACGAGGTGCACCGCCAGAGCGTCGCGCGCCAGATCCTGCGCGGCTACGAGGCGCCGGAGGACGGCGTCCCGAGCGAGCACGTCCCGACCCGCCGCGAGGCCGCCCGAGCGAGGTTCGCGGACCTGCTCGAGGCGGTGACCTCCAACGACTGAGCGCGTGCGCCGGGCGCTGCCGCTGGTCGCGATCGTGTTGATGCTGGCCGGCGTGGGCCTGTTCGTGGCCGCCGTCGGCGGCGCGTTCGACAGCGACGACGGCGCCCCGGCGTCGGCTGCCGCGCTCAAGGTCGATCGGTTCGACCGCGAGCGCGCGTTCGAGGACCTGCGCTACCAGGTCGAGCTCGGTCCGCGTCCGGCCGGCTCCGACACCGCGAAGCAGCTGGCGGAATGGCTGCGCGAGCGGCTGCCGCGGGGCCGCATCCAGACCGTGCCGGGCGGGTGGCAGAACGTGGTCGGCAGCATCCCCGGCCGCGGCAAGCCGCTCCTCGTCGCGGCCCACTACGACACCAAGGACATCCCCGGCTTCGTCGGCGCGAACGACGGCGCGGGTGGCACCGCCGCCGTGCTGGAGATCGCGCGCGTACTGGAGAAGGCGCAGCGCCCGGCGAGCGCGCCGCCGATCCGGTTCGTGCTGTTCGACGGCGAGGAGAGCCCGGACGACTCACAGGACTTCTACACGGCCGGCCTGCGCGGCTCCAAGCCCTACGCGCGCAAGAACGCCAAGGAGATCAGGGCCATGATCCTGCTCGACTTCGTGGCCGAGAAGGGCGAGATGATGATCGTGCGCGAGGAGTCGTCGGACATCGAGCTGTGGAAGCGGCTGCGCACCGCCGCCCGCAAGGTCGGCGCGCAGCGGGCGTTCCCGGACGCGCCCGGGCCGGCCGTGCTCGACGACCACACGCCGTTCCTGCGCCGCGGCGTGCCGGCCATCGACCTCATCGACTTCACGTTCAAGTGCTGGCACAAGACGTGCGACGACATGAGCGCCGTATCGGCGCGCTCGCTGGACATGTCGGGCGAGACCGTCGTCCAGATGCTCCTAGACTTCAAGCGGTGACCCCGGAGAAGCTGTTGCTCGCGGCGCCGCGCGGCTACTGCGCCGGCGTGGATCGCGCGGTGCAGACCGTCGAGCATGCGCTCGAGCTGCACGGGCCGCCCGTGTACGTGCGCAAGGAGATCGTCCACAACAAGCACGTGGTCGCCTCGCTGCGCGAGCGCGGCGCGATCTTCGTCGACGAGCTCGACGACACGATCCCCGAGGGCGCGATCACCGTCTTCTCGGCCCACGGCGTGTCGCCGGCCGTGCACGCGGACGCCGAGCGGCGCGGCCTGGAGACGATCGACGCCACCTGCCCGCTCGTCACCAAGGTCCACCGCGAGGCGGTCAAGTTCGCCGCCGAGGGCTACACGATCGTGCTCGTCGGCCACGCCGGGCACGAGGAGGTCGAGGGCACGACCGGCGAGGCGCCCGAGCACATCGTGCTCGTGCAGACCGAGGAGGACGTCGACACGCTCGAGGTCCCCGATCCCGACAAGGTCGCCTACATCTCGCAGACCACGCTGTCGGTCGACGAGACGCGCTCGATCATCAACAAGCTGCGCGAGCGGTTCCCGAAGATCACCGGGCCGCGCACCGACGACATCTGCTACGCGACCACCAACCGCCAGGCGGCTGTCAAGCAGATGGCCGCTCAGTGCGACCTCGTGCTCGTCATCGGCTCGACCAACTCGTCGAACTCGCAGCGGCTGGTGGACGTCGCGCGCGACTGCGGCGCCCGTGCGCACCTCATCGACAACGAGTCGATGGTGCGGGAGGAGTGGCTCGAGGGCGCCCGCGTGGTCGGCATCTCGTCAGGCGCCAGCGCGCCCGAGGAGCTCGTCGATCGGTTGGTGCAGTTCTTCCGCGACCGCGGCACCGAGACCGTCGAGACATTCGAGGTCCTGCGCGAGGACGTGCGGTTCATGCTCCCGAAGGTCATCCGGCAGCAGATGGCGGCGCGGAGCGAAGCCACCGCCTGATCTCCTCGCCGTGCTCGTCGAGGCGCGGCGGCGGGCGGCGGATCGGCGGGCGGTCGCCGTCGAGGCGCAGCGGCGGCGCGACGAGCGGGACGCCGTGGGAGGAGTCGACGGGCTCGAGGCCGAGCTCGGCGGCGAGGGCAAACGCCTCGTCGACGCGGTTGATCGGGCCGACGGGGACGCTCGCCGCGCGCAGCGTCGCGATCCAGTGGTCGGCGGGCGCGGTGCCGAACACGGCCTCCAGCCGCTCGGCGAGCGCGTCGGCGTTGGCCACCCGTGCCTCGTTGCTGCTGAAGCGTTCGTCGGCCGGCAGCTCGGGCAGCCCGACCGCCTCGCACAGCCGCGCGAACAGCCGGTCGTTGCCGGCCGCGACGGCGAACGGGCGGTCGGCGGCCTCGTAGGTCTCGTACGGGACGATGCTGGGGTGGCGGTTACCGCGCCGGGACGGCACGGCGCCGCCCGACACCCACGCCGAGCCCTGGTTCAGCAGCGAGGCGAGGGCCGAGTCCATCAGCGACACCTCCACGTGGCGGCCGCGGCCGGTGCGCTCGCGCTCGGCCAGCGCCGCCAGGATCCCGTTCGCGGCCAGCAGCCCGCAGACGAGGTCGATCACCGCGGCGCCGACCTTCAGCGGCCGCCCGTCGGGCTCGCCGGTGACGCTCATCAGCCCACCCATGGCCTGGAGCAGGAAGTCGTAGCCCGGCATCCCGGCGGCCCGCTCGCCGGTGCCGAACGCCGTCACCGAGCACGAGACCAGGCGCGGGTTGGTCGCGCGGAGCGTGTCGCCGTCGAGCCCCCACGAGGCCATCAGGCCGGGGCGGAAGGACTCCAGCAGCACGTCGGCGCGCTCGCCCAGCGCGCGGGCCAGCCCGCGATCGGCCTCGTCCGCGAGGTCGAGCGCGACCGAGCGCTTGTTGCGGTTCAGGCCGAGGTAGTACGTGCTCTCTCCTTCGCGCCACGGCGGCCCCCACGCGCGCGTGTCGTCCCCGGTCCGGGGGCGCTCGACCTTGATCACATCGGCCCCGAGGTCGCCGAGCAGCATCGACGCGTACGGGCCGGCGAGGACGCGTGAGAAGTCGGCGACGATCAGGCCGTCGAGGGGTCCGCTCATGCGGATCGCCAGACTAGAGCGCGGTGCGGACCCTGGTGATCTCCGACCTGCACATCGGCGCGGGCAAGCGGACCGACCTGCTGCGCCGGGCCGAGCTGCGCGAGCCGCTGGTGGAGGCCGTGCGCGGCGTCGACCGGCTGGTCGTGCTCGGCGACGGGCTCGAGCTGCGCGATGGCCCGCACCGCGACGCGGTCGCCCTCGCCGGGCCGTTCTTCGAGGCCGTGGGCCGCGCCCTCGGCGCCGACGGCGAGCTGCTGCTGGCGGCCGGCAACCACGACCACGGGCTCGTGGCGGGCTGGATCGACGGGCGGCTGCTGATCGAGCCGTCGGGCTTCCTCGGGCTCGAGCAGCGAATCGAGCCGCGCGACGCGGGGCCGCTGGCCGCGGCGCTCGCCGAGCGCGCGGCGCCGGCGCGGCTCGAGGTCGTCTACCCGGGCGTGTGGCTGCGCGACGACGTCTACGCGATCCACGGCCACTACTCCGACCTGCACGCCACTGTCCCGACCTTCGAGCGGCTCGCGGCGGGCGCGATGGCGCGCTGGGCGGTCTCGCTTCCGGGCGAGGGCGCCACGCCGGACGACTACGAGGCGGTGCTGTCGCCGCTCTATGCGTGGATGCACGCGCTGACACAGCGTGCCGACCACGCGTTGATCAGCGCCGGCGCCGGCGCGTCCTCGCGTGCGTGGGTGGAGCTCGGCGGCAGCGGCCGGCGGCTCCGGCTGCGCACCGCCGTGC
>JBKOYW010000472.1:0-2752 GCA_046744275.1 Actinomycetota bacterium | reverse complement strand
CACATCGCCACGCCGCCGATCTTCTCGTTCGGCACGGAGGCGCAGCGCGAGCGCTGGCTCGAGCCGGCGATGCGCGGCGAGCGGATCGGCGCGCTGGCGATCAGCGAGCCCGACGCCGGATCGGACGTCGCGGCGCTGCGCACGCGCGCCGAGCGCGTGGACGGCGGCTGGCTCGTGAGCGGCGCAAAGACGTACATCACCAACGGCGTGCGCGCCGACTTCTACGTCACCGCGGTGCGGACCGGCGGCGAGGGCCACGGCGGCGTGTCGCTGATGGTGCTCGAGCGCAACGAGGCGATCACGGTGCGGGCGCTGAGCAAGCTCGGCTGGCGGGCGTCCGACACCGCGGAGCTGGCGTTCGACGAGGTTTTCGTCCCGAGCGACCACCTGCTCGGCGACGAGGGCCGCGGCTTCTACCTGATCATGGCCAACTTCCAGTGGGAGCGGCTCGTGATGGCGCTGGGCGCTGTCGGCGCGCAGCGGCGGACGCTCGAGCGCGCGGTCGCCGAGCTGGGTGGGCGCGGGCAGGCGACCCGCCACCGCATCGCCGAGCTCGCCACGCGCGCCGAGGCGGGCACCGCGATGACCTATCACGCGCTGCGCCGCCACCTCGCCGGCGCGGACGCCGTCCGCGAGGTGACGATGGCCAAGCTCGCCACCCAGCGGACGAACTTCGAGCTCCAGGACGAGTGCCTGCGCCTGATCGGCCCCGACCCGGAGCTCGAGCGCGCGGTTCCGCGACGCCCGCCTCGGCCCGATCGGCGGCGGCACCGACGAGATCATGCGCGAGATCCTCGGCCGCAGCCTTACCCCGTAAAGGGGTCAGACCCCTCGACGCGGCTCACGGTATTACGCGGGTTTCGCCGGAGCCTTACGCCGTAAGGGGGTCAGACCCCGCCGGGGGTCAGACCCCTGATTTGCTTGGCTAACTAGGGGTCAGACCCCGACGGGGGTCAGACCCCTTTCTGAGGCTGGTTGAGGGTTGAGGGGCCGGGCGTGCTTAAGCGCATTAGGGTGCTGGCACACCCCAAAGGTGCGGATAACCGACCTTTACGGTTCGGCAGACCCTGGGACAGTTCTCAACTATGCCTGGAGTCATTGCGCACAACCTCTTCCACCGCGTCGGTGACCTCCGCACGCGCGTCGACGTGCTCCGCGACGTGTCGATCGAAGCGCCCGCGGGCCGGCTCACGGCCGTCGTCGGGCCGTCGGGCTCGGGCAAGACCTCGCTGCTGCACCTGCTCGCCGGCCTCGACCGCCCCGCAGCCGGCAACGTCACCCTCGACGGGCGCTCGCTGCGCGGCCTCGACGACCTCGAGCTCACGCGCCTGCGGCGCGACCGCATCGGCCTCCTCCTCCCCGCCGCCTCCGTCCTCCCCACCATCACCGTGCGCGAGAACGTCGCGCTGCCGCTCCTGATCGCGCGCCGCGCACCTGAGCCCGAGGCCGTCGACGCGCTGCTCGAGCGTGTCGGGCTCGCGGACCAGTGCGACGAGAAGCCCGGCCGGCTCAGCGCCGCCCAGCGCCAGCGGGCCGCGCTCGCCCGCGCCCTGGTCGGCGGCCCGTCCGTGCTGCTCGCCGACGAGCCCGCCGGCGACCTCGAGCCCGAGGAAGGCGCCGAGCTGCTGCTCCTCCTGCGCGAGATCGCCCACCAGGACGGCATCGCCGTCGTGCTCTTCACCCGCGACATCGACGACGCCGCGGGCGTCGCGGACAGCATCGTGGAGCTCGACGCCGGCCGCGTGGTCGCGCCCGCTGCGCCGCTCGCCGCGTAGAGAAGCCACAATCCCCAGCCTCGAATCCGACCCGGAGGCCGGCACCCGGCCCCGAATCGAACCTGGAGGCTGACATGGGAGTCCTCGACGACAAGGTGGCGATCGTCACCGGCTCGGCGCGCGGCATCGGCCGCGCGACCGCCGAGCTGCTGTCCGAGCACGGCGCCAAGGTGCTCATCAACGACCTCGACGCCGACCTCGCCGAGCAGACGGCGTCCGAGATCGCCGGCGAGACCGTCGTCCACGGCGGCGACCTGACCGCTCCCGGTGCCGCCGACGCGCTCGTCCAGACGGCGATCGACGCCTGGGGCAGGCTCGACATCATCGTCAACAACGCCGGCTACACGATCGATGCGCCGATCCACAAGATGTCCGACGACGCGTTCCAGCGGATGCTCGACATCCACACCGTCGTCCCCTTCCGCGTCATCCGCGCCGCCGCGCCGCACCTGCGCGAGCCGGCCAAGGCCGAGCGCGAGCGCGGAGAGGAGGTGTTCCGCAAGATCGTCAACGTCTCCTCGATCTCCGGCACGATGGGCAACGCCGGCCAGGCCAACTACTCGGCCGGCAAGAGCGCCGTGGTGGGCCTGACGAAGACGCTGGCCAAGGAGTGGGGCCAGTTCAAGGTCAACGTCAACGCGGTCGCGTTCGGCTACATCGAGACGCGCCTGACCGCCTCCAAGGTCGAGGACAACACGATGGAGATCGGCGGCGAGAAGGTGCAGCTCGGGATCCCCGACCAGATGCGCGGGATGGCCCCGACGCTGATCCCGCTCGGCCGCACCGGCACGCCGGAGGAGGCCGCCGGCGGCGTGTTCTTCCTCTGCTCGCCGTGGTCGAACTTCGTCCACGGCCAGGTGCTGAACATCACCGGCGGGCAGTTCACCGGGATGACGACGTAAGCGGTGACGGGGCGCCGCCGAAGCGGCGCCCCGCGCGACTCACATCAGGGTCCGGCCGGGACGCCCCAACCGGTG
>JBKOYW010000333.1:0-5865 GCA_046744275.1 Actinomycetota bacterium | reverse complement strand
GTCCTCGGTTTCCGGTGATGGGCGCGACTGGTTTCGAACCAGCGACCTCTCGCGTGTGAAGCATGGCGTTCGTGGGGCTTTCAGGCGTCGAAATGCCTGCAAATCCGCACAAACAGTCGCGCCGCTACGTGCCCGGCGTTGGGCCTGGTACGGCTCAATCCGGCAGGGTTTGGCCCAACGAATGGCCCAACGGCGAGATCCACAGGCGTGTTCGTGGGGCGGCAGGTCGGAGCGATCTCGAGGCGTCATCAGGCGGGCTAACCCTGAGCGGCGCATGATGGCAAGCTCGACGATGCGTTCGCCGGCGAGCGGGTCCTGCTCGGAGGGTCGAGGATGAAGGCGTTGCCCGCCGCGACCGCGAAGGGCAGGACCCGCACGGGGATCATCGTCGGGAAGTTGAACGGCGCGATCGCGGCCACGACGCCGACAGGCTGGCGGATCATCTCGATGCCCAGATGGGCCCCAGTGCGGCGAAGGTGACCGTCGCCGTGTTGCGCATGTGCCTAGGGTTGCGAGGTGCCGAGCTCGGAGACCTGTGCGGTCTGACGCAGCACGACTCCAGGGTTGAGCAAGCCCGGCGGATCGAGGGCCGCCTTGACCGCGCGCATCGCGCGTACGTCGTCACGGCCGCGGGCGTGCAGGAGCCAGCGCGCCTTCGCGATGCCGATGCCGTGTTCGGCGCTGATCGTGCCGCCGCAGGCGAGCACGAGACGCAAGACGGCGTCATCGACGTGCTCGTCGTCGGGTTCTGCACCGAGGATGTTGACGTGCAGGTTGCCGTCGCCCAGGTGCCCCCACAGGATCGTCTGCGCGCCGGGGGCTACGCCGTCGACGATGCGGGGGAGCTCGTCCAGGAAGCGGGGAAGTGCGGCGAGCGGGATACCGATGTCGAGCTTGTGCGGCGCCCCGGCGGCGGCGACGGCGTCGGCGTGTCCTTCGCGCAGCGTCCAGAGGCGCTCGCGTGAGGCCGTGTCGTCGGCGATGGCGGCGTCCTCGACGCCGGCGCGCTCGAGCGCCGCGGCCAGTTCGTCGATCGGATCGTGCCGTGCCGCCAGCTCGGCCAGCACGTAGATCGGCGCGCGTCTGACCGGAGGCGGGCGGCGCTGGTGGGCGAGCACGAGGTCGAGGCCGCCCGCAGTCATCAGCTCGCACGCCTCGAGCGAGGGCGCCTCCGAGAAGAGGGTGGCGAGCAGGTCAGCGGCGGCCTCGGCGTTGGCGAGCGGCACGAGCGCGGCGACGCGCGCCGGAAGGCGGGGCACGAGCCTCCACAGGACCTTCGTGATGACGCCGAGCGTGCCTTCGGATCCGATGAGCAGGGCGGGCAGGTTGAAGCCGGCGTTGTCCTTGGCCAGCCCGGCGAGGCGGCGCACGATCGAGCCGTCGGGCAGCACGGCTTCGAGTCCCCCGACGCGCGCTCGCGCCGTGCCGTGACGCAAGGCTCGTGCGCCGCCAGCGTCGCAGGCGACGACGCCGCCGATGGTGGCGCTGTCGCGGGCCGCGAAGTCCAGGCCGGCGTCGAGTCCGGCTGCGGCGGCGTGCTGCTGGAGAGCCGCGAGCGGCGTATCGGCGCCGACCTCCACCTGACCGAGGGCCGGGTCGATCGCGCCCACCTCGCGCAGTCGCGTGAGCGACAGCAACACCTCCCCCTCGCGCGGAACGCCGCCGCCGACCAGGCCGGTGTTGCCACCTTGCGGGACGACGGACGCGCCGTGCTCGGCGCACGCTCGCAGCACATCGGCCACCTCGGCCGTGGCGGCACGGCGGACGACCGCGCGTGCTCGGCCGCTGAACCGTCCCGTCCAGTCGCGCTCGTACGGAGCGCAGACGTCGCGGTCGGTCAGGACGTGGCGGTCGCCGACGATCGCACGAAGGTCGCGGACGAGGGTCATGAAACGTGGGAGCGATCGGTCCTCCGGCGTGGAGCACCGCGTGCAGTTGATGCAGGTCCGGTGGCGCGGCGAGACGGACGTCGCGTCGCAGCTGGGCTTCCCGACAGCATCGTGACGCCTCAGGTCCATCGACTTCGAGCTGGCGGACCTCGGTGGGCCTGCCCCGGTCGTCGAGGGCCACCATCGTCAGGTACGCGGTGAGCACACGCCCGGTAGTGTCGGTGATGGTGTCCTCCGCTTCGACGCACGCGCCGACCTCCATCGATGTCCGCCAGACGGCGTTGACGGTCGCGCGGAAGCTGAGCACGTCGCCCGTGTTGACGGGTTGGCGGAAGCGGACGCCGTCGACCGCGGCAGTCACCACACGGGCTCGGTAGTGACGCGTCGCCGCGATGACGGCGGCGTCGTCGAGCAGCTTGAGGATCCAGCCGCCGTGTACATCGCCGGCCGCGTTGGCGTCGCGGATCGACGTCCGGTAGGTCAGCTCGGCCCGCGGCGGGCTCATGCTGCAGCCTCCTCCGGGGTGCGCATCTTGAGCCGCATGGCGGCACGGACGCGATCCGCAGCGAGCCGTCGCGCGGCGGCGTGACTGGTCTCGCCCGTGCCGCCGGCCTCGGCGAGAACGGTCGCGGTGTTGTGCGTATCTTGTGCGAGACCGCGTCGAAGATCGCCGTCGCCTCGGCTGGGAACGGCGAGTGGCGGGCGTCCATGGCAAACGCGGCAGCGACGACGCCGCCGGCGTTGGCGATGAAGTCGGGTACGAAGGTGACGCCGCGGCTTGCGAGGACGTCCTGCGCGGCGGGCCGGATCGGCAGGTTCGCGCCCTCGACGATCACCTCGAAGCCAAGCGCCTGGGCGCGTTCGGCGTCGATGACGTCCTGGATCGCCGCGGGCACGAGGACGTCAGCGTCGACGTCGAGCTCGCCGCCGGCATCGAGTCGCTTCGCGCGTGAGGAGGCGAGGCTGCCGATCCACGCGTCGCCGTGCGATTCCCGCGCGGCGAGGATCGTCTCGACGTCGAGGCCGCTCGGATCGTGAAGGGCGCCGTGCGCCGTCGAGACGGCAACGACGATCGCTCCCAGCTCGTCGAGGCGGCGGGCGGCGGCGGCGCCGACGGCGCCGAAGCCCTGGATGACGACGCGCCCATCCCGCAGGCTTCGTCCGCGGTGCTCCATTGCTGCGTCGGCAGCTTCGGCGACGCCGTAGCCGGTGACGCCCCATTCGTCGTACGGCACGCCGCCGAGCGCGCGTGGCGTGCCGACGGATGCGCCGCGATCCCCGAGCTCGTCCTGCACGATCGCGGCGTCGTTCTCGGTGAGGCCCATGTCGAGGCCGAACACGTACTCGCGCGGGACCTCGTGGGCCAGCGCGCGCACGAACGCGCGGAGGATGCGCTCCTTGTCGGGACGGTGCGGGTCGGCGCGGATGCCGGCCTTGGCGCCTCCGAAGAACAGGTCCACGCCGGCCCACTTCCACGTCATGACGCGCGCTAGTCGCGCGACCTCGCCGACCGTGACTGTCGGGGTCATCCGCGTGCCGCCCTTGCCGATGCCACGTGCTGTGTTGTCGATCACCAGGACGCCGCGCATGCCGGTCCGGGTGTCGGAGACGCAGACGATCTTCTCCGGTCCCCACTCGTCCATGACGGTGAGGTCGTCGATGCTGCGCGACGGAGCACTCATGCGAAGCGGACTCCCTGGGCGAGCGGCAGCTCGTCGGAGTGGTTGATGGTGTTCGTGGCGCGGCGCATGTACGCCCGCCACGCGTCGGAGCCGGACTCGCGGCCGCCGCCCGTGGTCTTCTCGCCGCCGAAGGCGCCACCGATCTCGGCGCCTGACGTACCGATGGCGGTCCCGGACAACCGCCGAGTCCGCGAGCGGATCTCCCTGCGCGATGCAGCGGACTGGGGGTGGATCCTACCCTCGCCCGCGACGAACTACGGTCGTGCTGTCAGAGCCGCATGCAGGCGAGCCGAGTTCGAGCCGCGCGTCGCCCATGAGGTGACCGACACCGCCGTATCGCTGTCGATGGTCGCCCAGGGCCTCGGCGTTACGGCAGTCACCAAGATGATGCTCGCCCTGTCGCCGGCCAGCCGTCTCAAGACGATCGAACTCGAAGAGGATCTCCGTCGAGACGTAGTCCTCATCACTCGCGCAGGCGACAGCCAACGACCCATGGTGCGCGCCATGGCGACGGTCATCGAAGAGTCCGTCCGAGGAGCGCTCACGCCTCCCGAGACGGCGTCGCGCTAGACAGTTCCCCGGAGCCAATCATCGAGCGCCGTCGGGTCCAGGGTTCGGCCACACCGACCCTGGGCGCGGACCGGGATGAGCCTCCGACGACCGCGGCGGGCGACACACAGCTCAGGCATGACGTGCTCCTCGAACGTCGACACTGACGCCGAGAGGGTCAGCCGCCTCGCAGTTAGAGAGCGCGAGGCGAGCGAACGCGCGCGTTGGTCGTCGATCGCGGGGCGTGAGGCGGCCGTGGCTCTACGTGCGCCGTCTGCGCCGGAAGCTCGGGGGCGACCTGATCGAAACGGTGCGCGGCATGGGCTACCGACTTCGGGGCGACGGTAACCACCGCGACAGCCACTGCGAAGAGCGGTAGAAGCCGTTCGATCTCGTTGCCCGCGAGCGAGCCCCAGTTCGCCAGCAATCCGGGCGTGTGACAGAACCCTCTTGGCGGCCCGATGCGCACGACGGTGCCGACCGGGAAGAACGCGTCGCAGGTGGCGGTACCGTTGCCGCGGGTGATGGTGCAGTCGATGCCGGCGGGTTGGGAGATCACCCGGCCGCTTCCGTTGCCCCCAGGCAGGACCGCGAGGCTGCCGTTGGAGAAGTGAAAGGGGTCCCAGACCGTGATCACCGCGTGGCGCGCGGTGCCCGCGGCTGTCCCGAGGATGATCGCGGACTGGACGTTCGTAACGTTGCTGGTGTGACCGGGAATGTCGCGCGCGTCGACCGGCCGCGACGGTGACGCTGGACGGCACCGTCGGCGCGGCCGTGTTATCGCTCGAGAGCGCCACGACGAAGCCGCCCGACGGCGCGGCGAAGCCGGTGTGCTCGATGCGGAAGCTGCCCGCGCCGTCGGACGTGGCCGAAGCGTGCCCGCCGTCGACGGTGACCGTCGTGTTCGGCGCCGCTCCTCGACCTCGACAGGCAGCTTCGATCCGCTCAGCTCAGCGCGCGTTATCGACACGGCGCGCACGCACCGGCTCGGCTGGCGCCTGACGCGGCGCCGGCGATCAACGTCGGCTCCGTCCGACCCCGCGCGGTGAGGTCCCCGCCAGGTGTCTCGACAGCCGCCGGTCCAGCCGCGTATTCGTGGGCGCAAGTCGGTCGAGCAGGCCGTAAAACATAGTCCGAGGAATGCCGCCGGCGTCATCGTCATAGCGACGATCGTGGTCGGGTCGGCGTCTCGCGGATCAGTCCATGAAGCAACTGGGAGTCGGCCTGGCCGCCGCGATCCTTATCGACGCCACGATCGTGCGTGCGGTGCTCTTCGCCGGCGACGATGAAGCTCCCGGGGCATTCGCAACTGGTGGCTCCCCAAGCGCCTCGGCTGGCTGCCCAAGCTCGACCACGAGCCGGGGGTGGTGCCCGCCACCGCCTGATCCAACTCACACCAGCTGAAGCACCGCGGCGCCCGCCACCCGGCGGGCGTGTGCGACCAGACCTGAGGATTCACGTCCCAGTGTTTATGCCGATCTCTCGCTTGACTCTGCGGCCTCGCGCAGCCGCGCGATGGCTTGCCGCAGCAACCGCGAGATGTGCATCTGCGAAAGGCCGACGCGGTCGCCTATCTCCGACTGCGTGAGGTCCTCGGCGAATCGCAGCCTCAGGATCTCCCGTTCGCGCTCGCTGAGGGCCGACATCATGGACTGGACGGTGGCGGATTGCTCGGCCTGACGGTAGCCCGGCTCGTCGCCGCCGAGCGTGTCGATGACCTGGGTACCGTCCTGGTCGTCGGAGCA
>JBKOYW010000185.1:0-8194 GCA_046744275.1 Actinomycetota bacterium | reverse complement strand
ACCCCGCCGTACAGCACGACCAGGCCGGCGGCGATGACGATCACGCGCAGCGCGACGAGCGGCTGGAGCACGGTGGCGAGGCCGGCGGCGACGAGCGCGATCCCGCGCATGACGCGCCAGGCCGCGCGGCGCGGCGACCGCGAGACGAGGTCCCAGCCGCGCTCGAGCGTCGGCACGAGATTCGGCAGCGTCGCCTGCGTGGCGAACGCCGCGGCGACCGTCGTGCCGAGCGCGGCGACCAGCACGAGCAGGCCGGTGAGGTCGCCGAGGAATGCGCTCCACACCGCTTCGGCGGCGTGGCGGTCGACATCCTGGTCGCTTACGAGCCGCGCGACCGCCACGCGTGCGCCGGTCAGCACCAGGATCGTGGCGACCGCGAAGCCCGCGATCGAGAAGCCCAGCACCTGCACCGCTCGCCGCCAGTCGGTCGAGAGCCGGATGCTCGCCGCCGCCGCAACGAGCGCCGCGACGATCAGCAGCAGCGACACGGCCCGCAGGCGATCGGCGGCCTCGGCGGTGGTCCGGGTGACGTCGTTGACGGCCGCGAGCCGGAGCGCGATGTCCTCGTGGATGCGGTTGAGGCCTCGCACGGGCAGGCGCCCAAGCGCCGACTGCACGAGAACTCCGACGTCCTGCAGGTCGAGCAGCACCCGCCTGTCGCTGCCGGACAGCAGCGCGGCGTGCAGGCGCCGGACGCCGTCCTCGAACAGCGCCACGAACGGCTCCGAGCCGGCGACGCCGGCGACTGCGGCCTCGATCAGCGGCTTCGCGGCGACCAGGTCGGGCTCGGAGCGAAGTACGACCCGGTCCGTGATCTCGCGGGCAAGCACCGCCCGCACATCGGCGTCGGAGAGCGCGGCCGCCGCGCGGTCCGAGAAATGCCGCTGCGAGAGCAGCTCGTAGCGGACGTAACCGGCCACGACGGCCGCCACGACGAGCAAGGCGGCGCAGAAGAGCAGGACACGGGCGACGAGGTCCCGGCCCATGCCCGCCCCTACGGGATCCCGATCTCCGACTTGTCGCCGACCATGAAGCGGTACGCGCGCGGCTGGCGCTCGCCGCGCGAGATCGCCACGTCACGGCCCAGCAGCGAGGACTCCATGCGCCCGTCGAGGTTGCGGACCGACGATCCCTCGAGCAGGATCGAGTGCTCGACCTCGGCGCGCTCGATCACGCAGTTGCGGCCCACCGCCGTGTAGGGCCCGATGTACGCATCCCGCACGACGGCGCCCTCGCCGATCACCGCCGGGCCGCGCACGGTCGCCCGCTCCAGCAGGGCGCCGTTCTCGACCACCACGCGGCCGTCGACCTGCGCATCATCGAGCACGCCGTCGATCCGCCGCACGAGCGTGTCGAGGATGAGCCGGTTGGCCTCGAGCATGTCCTCCAGCCGCCCGGTGTCCTTCCACCAGCCGCGCACCACGTGCGGCTCGACGCGCTTGCCGTTGTCCACCAGCCACTGGATCGCGTCGGTGATCTCCAGCTCGCCGCGGGCGGACGGCTCGATCGCGCGCGCCGCGTCGTGGATGAGCGGCGTGAACATGTAGACGCCGACGAGCGCGAGGTCGGTCGCGGGCTCGGGCGGCTTCTCGACCAGCCGCAGGACCGCGCCGTCCCCGCCCAGCTCGGCGACCCCGTAGTTCTGCGGGTCGGGCACCGGCGTGAGCAGGATCAGCGCCTCCGGCGTGTGCTCGCGGAAGTCGCTCACCAGGTCCTCCATGCCGCCCTGGAGCAGGTTGTCGCCGAGGTACATGACGAACGGCGACGCGCCGAGGAACGGCTCGGCGGTGAGCACCGCGTGGGCGAGGCCGGCGGGCTCGTCCTGCACGATGTACTCGATCCGCACGCCGAACCGCGAGCCGTCGCCGGCCGCGTCGCGGATCTCGTCGCCGGTCTCCGGCGCGATGATGATCCCGACCTCGCTGATGCCCGCGGCGGCCATCGCCTCGATGCCGTAGAACAGCACCGGCTTGTTCGCCACCGGGACGAGCTGCTTGGCCGAGGTGAACGTGATCGGGCGCAGCCGGGTGCCACGCCCGCCGGACAGGATCAGGCCCTTGAGCTGGTCCATCGGCGGTGCAGCCTAGAGGAACGGCGCCATTTGGCCGATGTAGGACACAACGTGGCCGCTCCCGTGACCACCGGCCGAGAGGCCGGCACGCTCTCCAGTCTTCGTGCGCTGCTCGACGTCGCCGCCGTCGCGCGCACGCAGGACGACCTGCGCCGCCTGCTCGAGGCGATGGCGGCCACCATCGCCCGGGAGCTCGGGTTCACCGCCGTCATCGTGAACGTCTACCGGCCCGCGTGGGACGACTACGAGGTGGTCGTGGCGGAGGACCCGGACGAGGCGGCGCGCGAGAAGCTGATGGGCCTCAAGGTCTCGCCGGTTGACCTCGAGAAGCTGCTTCTCGAGCGCTTCCGCCGCCACGGCGCATACCTCGTCCCGCACGACGAGTTCGACTTCTCGAGCCTCGACATGACGTGGGTCGCCGGCACCGCGACCGCCCAGGGCCCGGACGCGTGGCATCCCGACGACGTCCTGATCGTCCCGCTGACCGCGTCCGACGGCAGCCCGCTCGCGTTCCTCTCGCTCGACGACCCGGTCGACGGCCGCCGTCCCGGCGACGCCGCGCTCGAGGTCCTGTCCGCCGTCGCGGCGATCGCCGCCAGCGTGATCGAGCACGCCCAGCTCGCCGCCTCGGCCGCCCGCCATCGCGCGGCGGTCGAGCACCTGCTGCGCGTGTCCTCCGAGCTCACCACCAGCCGCTCGCGCGGGGAGATGCTGCGCGCGGTCTGCGAGGGCATCCGCGACGCGCTCGGTTTCGAGCTCGCGGGCGTGTTCCTCGACGAGGCGGGCGACGGCCGCCTGCTGCCGGTCGCCGGCATCGGCTTCGACTTCATCGAGGGCCTCGGCTCGTTTACGGCCGCGGCGCTCGAGGGCATGATCGCGCCCGAGCTCGTCAGCGAGGGCTGCGTCCTGCTGGACAGCGCGACGGCCCGCGCACTGGCCGCCGAGACGGGCATGCCGACCGTCTACACGTCGCGCAACAACGGCCGCGGCCCTCTGGCGTGGGACCACCACTGGCTGATGGTGCCGCTGCGCGATCGCTCCGGCGCGCTGCTCGGCTTCCTGTGGGCCGACGACCCGGCCGACCGGCTGAAGCCCGGCGTCGACGAGCTGCGCGCGCTGCGCGCCTTCGCCAACCACGCGGTCGGCGCGATCGAGGCCGCGCGCCAGGTCGAGCGGCTGCGCGAGCTCGCCGAGCTCGACCCGCTGACCGGCCTGCGCAACCGGCGCGGCTTCGAGCAGGGCCTCGACGGCCAGCGGGCGCCGCTGGCGCTCGTGATCTGCGACCTCGACCACTTCAAGCGCGTCAACGACACGCTCGGCCACCCGGCCGGCGACGACGTGCTGCGCCGCTTCGCCGACCTGCTGCGCGCCTGCACGCGCGAGGACGACGCGGCGATCCGGCTCGGCGGCGAGGAGTTCGCGCTGGTGCTCTCGGGCGTCGGCGAGCGCGAGGCGCTCGCGGTGGCCGAGCGGCTCCGCCGCGAGGTGGCCAGCGAGTTCCGCGAGTTCCCGGTGCCGATCTCGGTCTCGGTCGGCATCGCCGACGCTGGCCCGGGCGCTGACCCCGAGTCGCTCGTGCGCGCCGCCAACCGCGCGCTGTTCGCGGCCAAGCGGCTCGGCCGCGACCGGTGCGTGGTCCACCACGCCGACACGCTCGCGACGCTCGACGCGCTGGCCGACGACCGCGCGGGGGAGCAGCTCGCGGCCGCCATGCTGCTGGCCGAGACGCTCGACCTGCGCGACGTCGCGACCGCCCGCCACTCCGAGACGGTCGGTCGCTACGCCGAGCGGATCGCACACGAGCTCGGGCTCGCCGCCGACCAGGTCGAGCGCGTGCGCGTGGCCGGCGTGCTGCACGACATCGGCAAGCTCGGGATCTCCGACGCGGTGCTGCTCAAGCCGGGGAAGCTCGAGCCGCGCGAGTGGGACGAGATCCGCCGCCACCCCGAGCTCGGCGCCCGGATCCTCGAGCACGCGAACCTGCGCGACGTCGCGAGCTGGGTGCTCGCGCACCACGAGCGCGTCGACGGCACCGGCTATCCGCGCGGCCTGCAGGGCGCGGCGATCCCGCTCGAGGGCCGCATCCTCGCGGTCGCCGACGCCTACGAGGCGATGACCGCCGACCGCCCGTACCGCCGCGCGCTCGCCGAGGCCGAGGCGCGAGCCGAGCTCGGCCGCGGCGCCGGCACGCAGTTCGACGCCGCGGTCGTCGACGCGTTCCTGCGCGTGCTCGACTCGCTCGTCTAGTAGATCCCGCCCAGCTTGCGGTGGTCCCAGCTCGCGACCCCGCGGGCCGTGAACTGCAGCCCGACGCGCTTCGCCGCCTGGGGGCGCAGCGCCTCGGGGTCGACGGGCCCGCCGGTGTAGCGCTCGAAGATCTCGACGCCGAGCTCGAGGACGTGGTCGCGATGGATGATCGCCTCAGCCTTGATCATCACGCCGCGCAGCTGGTCGTAGGTCTCGCCGGTCTCGAGCTGCAGCGTGCAGCGCGGGTCGCGCTCCAGGTTGCGCACCTTCTGCGACTTCGCGTAGGTCCACGCCCACACGTCGCCCTCGCGCAGCACGTACCACAGCGGCATCAGATGCGGCCAGCCGTCGCGGCCGAGCGTCGCGCAGGTGACGAC
Organism: Actinomycetota bacterium; assembly: GCA_046744275.1. Lineage (GTDB taxonomy): Bacteria > Actinomycetota > Thermoleophilia > Solirubrobacterales > Solirubrobacteraceae > DASSUW01. The sequence continues at coordinate 3,499 of JBKOYW010000185.1, read as the reverse complement.
GCGTTGCTCGGCCAGGAAGGCGGCGACCTCGTCGCCGGACATCGCGATCTCGGCGCGGCGGCCGCTCACGAAGACGGAGCGAGCAGGCGCTCGGCGGCGGCCAGCACCGCCTCGCGTGCGGCCGGCGGCTCGAGCACGGCGGCGTCGCCCGCCTCCTTGAGGATCTCCTTGACGAGGTAGTCGATCCCCTTGAACGGCAGCTCGACCACGATCGAGCCGTCGTCGAGCTCGGCCACCACCGTCCGTTTCTCACGGGCCCAGCGCGCCTGCTCGGGCGAGATCCAGACGCGCGCGATGCTCGATCCCTCGACCGTGCCGGTGCGCGGCCAGCCGCCGACCTCGGCGATCGGGTCCAAGTACGGACGCGGCTCGAAGTGCTCGTCGAGCGCCACGGCGCTCTTGATGCGGTCGAGCCGGAAGTGCTGCAGGCGGTCGTTGTCGAGGTCGTAGGCCGCCACGTACCAGGCCTCGGTGCCGTTGAACAGCGCGTACGGCTCGGCTCGCCGCTGGGAGAACCGCCCCTCGGCGGACCAGTACTCGAAGCTCAGCAGCCGGTTGTCGTGCACCGCTCGCTCGACCGTGTGTGCGACCTCGTCGGCGACCGTCGGCGACGTGATCTGCAACCCCTCCTCGACCGGGTCGTGTCCGAGCGCCTCGACCACCTTCTCGCGCGCGGTGCCGAGCTCCGGCTGGGCGAGGTTGAGCAGGTCGATCGCGGCCACCAGCGCCTTCGCCTCGATCGGCAGCAGCCGTGCCGGCCGGTCGAACGTGTCCGAGTACGGCTCGGGGTCGACCTCGATCTCGCCGCTCGGCAGCACCTCGGCGTAGATCACGTACGCGCCGCCGCCGAAGTTGACGACGTTGAGCACCGAGATGTCCTCGCGCAGCTCCTGCGGGGACATCTTGAGCTGCTCGCAGACCTCGTCGACCGGGAGCAGCTTCCCCTCGCGGCCGGCGGCGATCAGGACCGACGCCAGCGTGACCAGCCGGGCGAACCGCTCCGGCCGGATCGTGCCGGCCGCCTCGGCACGCGCGCGGCCGTTGGCTTCCGCCTCGGGGGCGGCGGCCGGTGGCGCCTCGGGGACGGCGGGCGGCTCGCCGCGGTGGAGCTCGACGATCCGGTCGATTCGCCGGCGCGCCTCCTCGACCAGCTCCGGCGGCCCGTCGATGCGCGCGTGCTCGCGCAGGCCGAGCGCCCACGAGATCACCAGCCGCGAGATCGCGTAGCCGGTGTGGAAGACGCTGTCGCGCAGCTCCCCGTAACCGCCGAACTGGCGCTCGACGTACCACGAGACGTCGTCGGAGACCCAGACCTCGGCCGTGCCGACGGGGTCGCCGAGCTGCCACGGGATGCGGCGCGCGTACTCGCGCGGGTCGAAGTCCGCCGGGCGCTGGAAGTCGTGCTCGGCCTTGGTCGCGTAGGCGACCTTGCCGCGGATGCGCGAGAGCTTGAACACGCGCACGGCGCCGCGCTCGTGCGAGTGGCCGACGAGGTAGAACTGGCCGCCCTCGAACAGTAGGTGGTAGGGGTCGACCTTGCGCAGGGCGGTCGCGTCCCTCTGCATCGTGTAGTACTCGAACTCGATCCGCTTGCGGCGGTAGATCGCGGTGTCGATCTTCGCCAGGCGCGCAGACAGCTCGGCGCCGCCCGCCGACGCGGTGATGCCGAGGCCGATGGTCTGCCGCAGGTCGGATCCGAGCGGGCTCGGCCGGCCCCAGGTGATCTGCTGGAGCGCGAGCCGCAGCGGCTCGGCGTAGGCGAACTCGCCGTCGAGCAGGGTGAGCGCGGTCTGGAGCGCGGCGCGCTCGTCGTCGGTGAACTCGATCGCCGGCAGGTGGAACGCCTCGGGGGCGAGCGAGTAGTTCTCCTGCTCGGAGAAGCCGTCGGCCGGCTTGTCGACGGTGAGGTGGATGCCGAGGGCGTCGAGCTCCGCACGGTCGGCGTAGAAGCGGCGGGCGAAGGCGTCCTCGGTCATGTCCGAGTAGCCCTCGACGTCCCGCCGGATCTCGGTCGCGGTCACAGGCCGGCGCTCGGCCATCAGATAGGAGATCAGCGAGAGCTGCCTGATCAGCTTTTCGGTGTCCTTCGCCAAACCTTCCCTCACCTTAGAGGCGACCGTTCTCCCGCGATCCCCCTACCCTGTCCCCACGCGCTTTTTGCGGGAGTTTGAACCAGTGCGCCTCGTTCTCATCGAAGATCACCAGGCCCTCCGAGAGGGCCTCGAGCTGCTGCTCGGTCGCGAGGGATGCGAGGTCGTGGGCACCGCCGGCACGGCGGCCGAGGGGCGCGAGCTGATCGAGCGCCTGGAGCCCGATGTTGCTCTGGTGGACATCCGGCTCGGCGACGACTCGGGCATCGACCTCACGCGCGACGTGCTCGACGCCAACCCCAGCCGCCGCGTCGTGCTCTACACCGGCTCCAGCGATGTCGAGCTGCTGATCAGCGGGCTCGACTCCGGCGCGCGCGGCTACGCGCTCAAGGAGGGGACGCCGAACGAGCTGACCGGCGCGCTCGAGATGGTCGCGGAGGGAGGCACCTACGTGGACCCCCGGCTGCGCCCGGCGCTGCTGTCCCGCCAGACCACGCAGCGGATGCCCTCGCTCTCGAAGCGAGAACGCGAGATCATGGACCTGCTGTCCCAAGGACTCACCGGCGAGGACGTCGCGGAGCGGCTCGTGCTCTCCAGTGAGACGGTCAAGACCCACATCCGGAACGCGATGAGCAAGCTCGAGGCCCACACCCGCGTGCACGCCGTCGCGATCGCCCTGCGCGAGGGCTACATCTCCGGGCCGGAGGGCACGTGACCGACGATGAGCGCAAGCAGCTCCGGCACGACCTGCGGACACCGCTGACGATCGTCACCGGCTTCTCGGAGGTGCTGGCCGCCGATCGCCCGATCTCCGACGAGGCTCGGCGCGACTACGCGGCCCGCATCCACGCGGCCGCCCAGGAGCTGCGCGAGATGATCGACACGCTGCTCGACGAGGAGCCCGCCGCGTAGGGCGATGCGCGCGGCGCGACGCCTGTGCCTAGGCCCGGCGGGCGACGACCAGCAGGCACTCGACCGGCGCGCGCCGTGTCGCCGGTCGCGTGCGCGATGTAGCCCTGCTGGAACGCGAGCCAGCCGTGCTCGGGGCCGGGCTCGAGGTCCTCGAGCAGCCGCTCGGCGCGCTGGAGCCAGCCGCTCGCGACCGCCCACGAGCCGCGGAAGTCGAGCTCGTCGACCGCCAGCCAGATCGCCATCCGGGCCGCGCTCTCGGCGTCGCCGGCCGTGCGGTAGAGCGTGAACGCGCGCTCGCGCGCCGCGAAGACGGCGTCGCCGTCGTCGAGCCACCAGGCCGCCCAGCTGAGCCCTTCGTGCGCGGCCGCCGTCTCCTCAGCGGCGAGCGCCCGCTCGAACGCCTCGCGCGCCGCGCCCCAGCGCGCCTGCTCCAGCTCGGTCCAGCCGTCGGACGGCACGCGTCCATTCTCGCCCGGCGGCCGGGTCTATGCAGCGCG
>JBKOYW010000117.1:0-7170 GCA_046744275.1 Actinomycetota bacterium | reverse complement strand
AGGCATTGGCGTTCACCCGCTGGGGAGCCGGGTAGGGTTTGCCATCCCCGACCCGGGAGCCGAATTTGTCAGCCGAGACCACGGAAACGTCCGCGGCGCCCTCCCGGGCTGCCGATGCTGCTTCGCTCGAGTTCCGCGAGGCGACCAAGCAGTATCCCGGCGCCGATCGCCCCGCCGTCAACGGCCTCACGCTCGAGGTGCCGGCGGGCGAGATCTGCGTGCTCGTCGGGCCGTCTGGCTGCGGCAAGACCACCGCGATGCGGATGGTCAACCGCATGATCGACATCACGAGCGGCGACATCCTCGTCGGCGGCCGCAGCGTCCGCGACCGCAACGAGGCCGATCTGCGCCGGAACATCGGCTACGTGATCCAGCAGATCGGCCTGTTCCCGCACCGCACGATCGCCGACAACATCGCCACCGTCCCGAAGCTGCTCGGCTGGGACCGCCGCCGCACCGCGGCGCGCGTCGACGAGCTGCTCGACCTGATCGGCCTGCCGCGCGAGATGGGCCGCCGCTACCCGGCGCAGCTCTCGGGCGGCCAGCGCCAGCGCGTCGGCGTCGCCCGCGCCCTGGCGGCCGACCCGCCGGTGATGCTGATGGACGAGCCGTTCGGCGCGATCGACCCGATCAACCGCGAGCGGCTCCAGAACGAGTTCCTGCGCCTGCAGGCCGAGCTGCGCAAGACCGTCGTGTTCGTCACGCACGACATCGACGAGGCGATCAAGATGGGCGACCGCATCGCGATCATGCAGGAGGGCGGGCACCTCGCCCAGTACGCGCCGCCCGCCGAGCTGCTGATGTACCCCGCGAACCCGTTCGTGGAGGACTTCGTGGGCGCCGACCGCGCACTCAAGCGGCTCGCGCTCCAGCGCGTTCGTGATGTCGACCTGTGGACGGCCCCGCTCGTGCACGCCGGCGATCCGATGACCGAGGCGCGAGCGCGGGTCGACAGCTCCGAGGTCCCCTTCGCGCTGCTGGTGGACGGCGACGAGCGTCCGCTCGGCTGGCTGACGGAGCGGGGGCTCGCCGGCGAGCGTGTGGGTGACGAGCCGAGCTCCTCGCCCGAGCCGATCGTCGAGCTCGACGACATCCTGCGCGACGCGCTGAGCGACCTGCTCGCGCACGAGGTCCAGTACGGGCCGGTGGTCGACCCGCAGGGCCGCGTGGTCGGCGTGCTGTCGATCGAGCTGCTCTCGCACGCGATCGCCGAGACCCCGGAGGAGTCGTGACCGAGCTGTTCGCCCAGCTCCAGCGGCGCGACCGCAGCGGCGAGGACTGCGTGTCCGACAACGGGGTCTGCCCGGACTGGATCGCCGACAACTTCGACCGCTACCTGGACCCGTTCTGGCAGCACGTGTACCTGACCCTGGTCTCGGTCGCGATCGGCTTCGCGATCGCGTTCGCGCTGGCGCTGATGGCACATCGCCGCCGCTGGCTGGTTCCGCCGATCACCCAGGTCACCGGGATCCTCTACACGTTGCCGAGCGTGGCGGTGTTCTTCCTGCTGCTGCCGCTCACCGGCCGCGGCAACACGACGGCGATCATCGCGCTCGTCGCGTACTCGCTGCTGATCCTGTTCCGCAACTTCATCGCCGGGTTCGACAACGTCCCCGCCGAGTCGAAGGACGCCGGCCGCGGCATGGGGCTGACCGAGCGCCAGCTGCTGTGGCGCGTCGAGCTCCCGCTGGCGCTGCCGGAGATCATGGCCGGCCTGCGGATCGCGGTGACCACCACGGTCGGCCTGACGTCGCTCGTCTTCCTGGCCGGCGCGGGCGGCCTCGGCGAGGCGCTGTTCGCCGACATCAACTTCCGCTCCAACGTGCTGGTGGCGGGCGGACTGGCGGTCCTGCTCGCGGTCGTGCTCGACCTGCTGATCCTCGGCCTGCAATGGGCGCTGACGCCCTGGATGCGAGTGGCGACATGAGCACGACGCTGGCCTTCCTGGGCGACTTCGGCGACGCCTTCGACTACATCTTCAACTCGCGCGAGTCACAGGCCGGCGGCGCCCGGGTGGGTGGCAAGGAGCTGCTGCCGCTGCTGTGGACGCACCTGAAGCTCACCGGCGTGGCGATGGCGATCGCGATCGCCGTATCGCTCCCGATCGGCCTCGCGCTCGGCCACACCGGCCGCGGCGCGTTCGCAACCATCTCGGTCTCCAACGTCGGCCGCGCGGTGCCCAGCATCGCCCTGATCGCGTTCTTCGTGGCGTTCTTCCCGAGGACGCCGGAGTTCTGGAACGTCACGGTCGCGCTGGCGCTGCTCGCGATCCCGCCGATCCTCACCAACGCCTACGTCGGCGTGCGGCAGGTCAGCCGCGACTCCGTCGACGCCGCGCGCGGGATGGGGATGTCCGGCGCGCAGATCGTGCGCTCGGTCGAGCTGCCGCTTGCGCTGCCCCTGATCTTCGGCGGCATCAAGACCTCGACCGTCAACGTCATCGCCACCGCCACGATCGCCCCGCTGGTCGGGGTGCTCACGCTCGGCGACCCGATCATCTCCGGCACGGTCCACGGCCGCGCCGGGCAGATCGGCGCGTCGATCGTGGTCGCGGTGCTCGCGGTGATCGCCGAGCTCGGGCTGTCCGCCGTCCAGCGCGCGGTCACGCCCACCGGCGTCAAGCTCGAAAGGGGTGCGAGCGCGTCCGCGTCTCGCCTCGGAACCCTCAAGAGGAGGATCCAGACCGTCCCATGAAGCTCTCACGACTACTGCTCGCACTGCTGGCGATCGCGTGCTCCGCCGTGCTCATCGCCGCCTGCGGCGACGACGACGACGACGAGCAGCCGGCCTCCACCCCATCGCAATCCGACTCCGGCAGCGGCAAGATCCAGCGCGACGACGCGAACGCCGACGTCCAGCTCACGATCGGCTCGAAGAACTTCACCGAGCAGAAGGTGCTGGGCGAGATCTACGCGCAGGGGCTCGAGGCGGCCGGGTTCAACATCAGCAAGGACCTCAATCTCGGCGACGAGAAGACCGCGCTGGCGGCGGTGAAGTCCGGCGAGATCTCGGCCTACCCGGAGTACACGGGCACCGCGCTGCTGTCGTTCTTCGGCAAGAAGGCCGACGAGCTGCCCAAGGACCCGATGGCCGCGTACGAGGAGGCCAAGGCGGGTTTCGAGGCCGACGGCCTGGTCGCGCTGCCGCCGACGCCGTTCACGTCCTCCAACGAGGTCGCCGTCACGCAGGCCACGGCCGACGACCTCGGCCTCAAGACGATCTCCGACCTCGAGGGCAAGTCGCAGAACCTCACGCTCTACGGCTCGCCCGAGTGCCGTCAGCGGCTCGACTGCCTGCTCGGCCTGCAGCAGGTCTACGGCCTGAAGTTCAAGAAGTTCGTTCCCGTCGACATCGCGCAGCGCCACGAGGTCCTGAGCTCCGGCCGGGCCGACGTCTCGATCGTCTTCACCACCGATCCGCAGATCCAGCGCGAGCAGGAGGTCCTGCTCGAGGACGACCAGGGCATGTTCCCGCCCTACAACTCGACGCTGGTGCTCAAGAAGGAGACCGCCGACAGCGCAGGTGAGAACCTGACCAAGACCGTCGAGCTGATCCAGGAGCAGCTCACCGACGAGAACATGCAGGAGCTCAACGCCCGCGTGGACCTCGACAAGAAGGACCCCGCCCAGGTCGCCAAGGAGTACCTCACGGAGACGGGCCTGATCGCCGAGTAATCGCGCAAACACCGAGATCCCACCGGTTCGGCGGGCGTGCACGTCCGGTGGCGCGGTTACGGTCGCAGGATGGCCCTCGACACCGCGCTCGACCAGCTGCACGTCCGCCTCCTGCGGCCCCGCGCACGCGTGCCCGCCCGCACGCGCCCGGGCGACGCCGGCTACGACCTGCACGCCGCGGAGGGGTTCTCGCTCTGGCCGGGCGAGCGGGTCACGGCGCCGACCGGGGTCGCGATCGCGCTGCCGCCGGGGGTTGCGGGGCTCGTGGTCCCGCGGTCAGGGCTGGCCGCGAGCCACGGGATCTCGGTGGTCAACGGCCCCGGGCTGATCGACCCCAACTACCGCGGTGAGATCAAGGTCGTGCTCGTCAACCTCGGCGACAGCCGGTTCGAGGCCGCGGTCGGCGACCGCATCGCGCAGCTCCTGCTCGTCCCGTTCCTGACGCCGGGCGCGTGCGTCGTGGACGAGCTGCCGCCGTCCGGCGACGGTCGCGGCGCCGACGGCTTCGGCTCCTCCGGCCGCTGAGCTACTTCGGGGGCAGCGTCTTCACGTACGCGACGCTGCGCTCGACCCAGGCGGCAAGGTCGCCGTCCGCCTTCACGGCCTCCGGCGCGACGGTGATCCAGCCGTCCATGCTCCGGCTGCCCATCTCCATCCGGGCCGCGTGCGGCTGCTGGATCACGGCCTCCGTGTCGGCGGGGTCGATGCGGGCCAGCAGGCCGCCGGTGCGCGACGCGGCGACGCACATGTGGCCGTGCAGGAGGAAGGCGAGCCCGCCGAACATCTTCTTTTCGGTGACCGCCTCCTCGCCCGCGAGCCGCTCGCGCAGCCGGTTCGCGAGGTCCTCGTCGTAGGGCATGGGGCGAGCCTACTGCGAGCGGTCGCCGTTGACCGAATACCGGTCGAAGCGCTCCGCCACGACCGTCGGCAGGCGGGCCTGGATGAGGACGCCGTCCGGTGTCTCGGTCCGCTCGAGGTCGCCGGCCAGGTCGTGCAGCTCGGACAGCGTGCCGCCGTCCGAGAACGGGACCAGCAGCTCGACGTCGCGCAGCGTGCGCTCGAACTCGTCGGCGATCCGGTCCTGCAGGGCGTCGAGCCCTTCGCCGGTGATCGCGCTCACGAGCGACGCGTCGGAATGGCGGAAGGCGCGCTCGCGGCGGCGCTCGTCGTCGAGCCGGTCCGCCTTGTTGAGCACGAGGATCCGCGGCTGGTCGCCGACGCCGATCTCCTCGAGCACGTCCTCGACCGCCCGCGTCATCTCCACGAGCTCCTCCTCGGGGGCGCTGGCGTCGACCACATGGAGGAGCAGGTCCGCCCGCTTGGTCTCCTCCAGCGTGGCGGCGAAGGCGTCCACGAGCTGATGCGGCAGCTTGCGGATGAACCCGACGGTGTCGGTCAGCAGGTACGTGCGGCCCTGGAGCCGGAGCGTGCGGGTGGTCGGGTCGAGCGTGTGGAACAGGCGGTCCCGAACGCCGACCTCGGAGCCCGTCAGCTTGTTGAGCAGCGTCGACTTGCCGGCGTTCGTGTAGCCGGCGAGCGCGACCGACGGCAGGTGCGCGCGCTCGCGCTCCGCGCGCTGGACGGCGCGGTTGGAGCGGACGTGGTCGAGCCGGCGGCGCAGCGACGTGATGCGGTCGCGGGCCAGCCGGCGGTCGGTCTCGATCTGCGACTCGCCCGGGCCCCGGGTGCCGATGCCGCCCACGCCGCGGCCCGCGCCGAGACGCTCGAGATGCGTCCACAGGCCGCGCATGCGCGCCATGTTGTACTCCAGCTGCGCCAGCTCGACCTGCAGCTTGCCCTCGGCCGAGTGCGCGTGGCCGGCGAAGATGTCGAGGATCACGGCGGTGCGGTCGAGCACCGGGAGGTCGAGCTCGGTCTCGAGGTTGCGCTGCTGTCGCGGCGTCAGCTCGTCGTCGGTGACGACCAGATTGGCGTCCGCCGCCTTGAGCTGCGCCTTGATCTCGTCGACCTTGCCCGGCCCGACGTAGAGGTTCGCGTGCGGCTTGTCGCGGATCTGTACGACCTCGCCGACCGTCGCCACGCCGGCCGTGCGCAGCAGCTCGCGCAGCTCGGCGAGATCCTCGGGCTCCGAGGCGGCGGCGACCATGAAGGCGCGCTGCTTGGCCCGCCCCGGGCTCTCGGGCGGCGCATAGCGGGTCTGGGTCTTGCGACCGTCGCGGGACTTCTCCACTGACGTCCAGTCTAGGCTGCTTACGATGGAGCTCGGGCTCGTCACCTTCGCCGACGTGGGATCGACGGTCGGTCCGCAGGAGCGGCTGCGCAACCTGATGGAGGAATTCCGGCTGGCCGACGAGCTGGGCCTCGACGTGTTCGGTGTCGGCGAGCACCACCGGCCCGACTTCGCGGTCTCGGCGCCCGCGGTCGTCCTCGCGGCGGCCGCGGTGCAGACGCAGCGGATCCGGCTCGCGAGCGCGGTCACCGTGCTCAGCTCCGACGATCCCGTGCGGGTGTTCGAGGAGTTCGCGACCGTCGACAACCTGTCCGGCGGCCGGGCGGAGATCTGGGCGGGCCGGGGGTCGTTCACCGAGTCGTTCCCGCTGTTCGGCTACGACCTCGAGGACTACGACGACCTGTTCGCCGAGAAGCTCGAGCTGCTGCTCGAGATCCGGTCGCGCGAGCGGGTGACGTGGTCGGGCCGGCACCGGCCGCCGCTCAACGACGCCGGCGTGTACCCGCGGCCGGTGCAGGACCCGCTCCCGGTGTGGCTGGCGGTCGGCGGGACGCCGGCCTCGTTCGTCCGCGCCGGCAGGCTCGGCCTGCCGCTGATCCTCGCGATTATCGGCGGCCAGCCGGAGCGCTTCGTGCCGCTCGTGGACCTCTACCGGCGCGCGGCCGCCGAGGCGGGCCACCGCGACCTCCCGCTGGCGATCAACACGCACGCGTTCGTCGGCGACGACCGCGCGAAGTTCGCGCCGTCCTACATGGCGATGATGGGCCGGATCGGCCGCGAGCGCGGCTGGCCGCCGATGACCCGCCAGCAGTACGAGGCGCTGCGCTCGCCTCGCGGCGCCCTGGCGGCCGGCGAGCCCGAGGAGGTCGCGCAGAAGATCCTCTTCGAGCACGAGCTGTTCGGGCACCAGCGCTACCTCGCGCAGATGGCCGCCGGCGAGGTCGCTCACGCCGACGTGATGCGCTCGATCGAGCGCTTCGGGACCGAGGTCGCGCCGCTCGTGCGGTCGGAGCTGGAGCGACGGGCGGCCGCGTGAGCGAGCTCGCCGAGCGGCTCGCGGCCCGCGCGCTCGAGCTGGTCGACATCCCCTCCGAGTCGCGCCACGAGGCGCGGCTGGCCGCGCACGTCGCGGGGCTGGTCGACGCGACCGACCTCGGCGACACCTGCCTGATCGCGCGGCGAGGGGCGCCGGTGCTGCTCGCCGGGCACCTGGACACCGTGCCCGCGCAGGAGAACCTCCCGGGGCGCATGGAGGACGGGCAGGTGCACGGGCTCGGCGCGAGCGACATGAAGGGCGCGCTTGCC
>JBKOYW010000361.1:0-8749 GCA_046744275.1 Actinomycetota bacterium | reverse complement strand
GCCGTGAGCAGCCGGACCTTGCCGATGTCCTTCAGGAACAGCTGAAGGGAATCGGTGGTCATGTCCGGCTTCAGGTCGAGCGTCGTCTTCTTACGACGCCCGCGCTTGTCCGGCGCGCGCTCGACCTGTGCGGCCTCGAGCGCCGGGTCGAGCTCCTCCACGAGCTCGATCTCGGACCGTTCGAGGTAACCGTGCAGCTCTTCGACGTCCGCCTCGTCGAGGTCGATCTCAGCGACCGCCGTCGCGATCTCGGCGAACGTGAGGACACCGACCTGCTGCCCCTTGAGGAGCAGGCCCTTGACTTCTTCGAGCTCTTGGAGATCCACTACAGACATTCAAGTCCTGTTCTCGGCGACGCCCTGCGGGGGCGACAGGTTCTGATGCGACACCGCTTGGGTCGGGGCTCCTGGACCCGGAGCAAAGCTGGGGAGCACGACCCTAAGAGGCTGAGTCTAGGCGCTATATTTTTTGAAGTCAAAGCGGGAGACGTCCGCGTCGCCCAATGACTGTATCCATGACGCAGAAGTCCGCCAAGAAGAAGTCGAAGAAGTCCGCAAAGGCCGGCGCCAACCCGAGCGTCCTCGGCAGCCTCCGATCCACGCGCCCGACCCGCATCGGCGGCGACCGCCGCGCCGGTGCGACGGCATCGCGGGCGATCGCGGCGAAGCCGAAGGCCACGCGGTCCCCGGCGGCGAAGCCCAAGAAGGCGAAGACGAAGGCCGCCACGAAGTCGCCGGCCGCCGCCACGCAGCCGAAGGCGACCGCCGCCCATCGTCCCACTCCGCCGCCGCCTCCTCCGCGCCCCGCCAACGGTCGCCCGAGCGGCACCGAGATCGTCACGACGGCCGTCCAGGCGGTCGGCGAGCTGGCCCAGATCGGCGCCACGGTCGGTACCCAGCTCCTCAAGCGCGCCGCACAGCGCCTTCCGCGCCCGTAGGCGGACACATCGGGGGCCTGCCCAACGGGCCATTCCGTGTCGAGCGATGTCCCCATTGGGCACCTCGAATCTGCTAGCTTGACGCGCGCCGAATCGCCGCGGTCAGGCCGCGGCGAGCGGGGGAACCACTGCGGCGGGATGCCGCGGGGGCGAATCGACCGGGGGTCACCAGTCGTAGCGCTGCTTTCTCTGCGCGAGCCCGTCAGCTCACCTCGTAGGCACCGGAGAAAGCATCGTGACGAGGTCCAAGGGTCGAAGACTGCTCCTGTGCGCCGCCGCTGCCGCGTTCGCGGCGCCCGCGGTCGCTGCCGCGGCCGACCCGCCGACGGGCGGCGTCGAGGCCCCGCCGCCTCCGGTCACCGAAAGTGTCGTCACCACCCAAGGCCCGCAGGTCTCGCTCACCGCACGCGCGGGCACGATGCTTCGCACGGTCGCCCGCTTCCGCGGCACCGCGCCGGCCGGCGGCACGGTCGCCATCGAGCGGTTCGACGACGCCACTCTGACGTGGATCGCCGTGGCTTCGGCCACGGCCGCCGCCGACGGCACCTACGTCGCCACCTGGCGAGGCGACCGCGTCGGCGCCCACCGCGTGCGCGCCATGCTCGCTTCCGACGGCCAGGCGGTCGCTGCCTCGGTCACGCCCGAGCTCGGGATCACGGTCCACCAGCCTGCGACGGCGACGTGGTACGGCCCGAGCTTCTACGGCCGCCGCACCGCGTGCGGCCAGCGCATGAGCCGCACGCTGCTCGGCGTGGCGCACAGGCGGCTGCCCTGCGGCACGCAGGTCGCGGTCCTGTACAAGGGCACGCGGATCACCGTGCCGGTCGTCGACCGCGGCCCGTTCGCGCACGGGGCGCAGTGGGACCTCACCGCGGCGACCGCGCAGGCGCTCGGCTTCGAGCACACCGACCGCGTCGGCGCGGTCCGCGTAGCGCCCGCTGCCTAGTAACGTCGCGCCATGAAGCGCCGAGGGCCCGCGGATGCGGTGATCAGCGACCTCGACGACCACACGGTCATGGACTCGCGCGGCAGCGTCCGCTCGATCCAGGCGGCGACCGTCACCACGCCCGAGGGCGAGCTCGACGCGATCTGGACGCCGATGTACCTCGAGCGCCTCGCGCGCACGTACTGGAAGTACCTGTCCCGGGTCTCGCTGGGCCTCATCCGGGTCGAGTACACGCCGACCGAGCGCAAGGTCGTGCTCCTGCGCCACCCGTTCGTACTGCTGCGCTTCCGCGCGCCCGAGTACACGATCGGCGACGACCGCGGAATCGTGCGCTGGCGGATCCGCGACGGTGTCCTGGTCGCCAAGCAGGACCAGGGCTACCTGGAGATCGACGTCCGGCGCACCGACCCGGGCAAGGTTGGCTACGACCAGGCGCACGTCGAGGTCGAGGTTGCCAACTTCTACCCCGCGATCGCAACCTGGGTGGCGCTCTGGTTCTACAAGGCCACGCAGTCGCGCATCCACGTGCACGTCACGCACGGCTTCCTGCGCTCGCTGGCCAACCGCGAGCTCGAGATGTCGGCCGTCGGGCGCTTCGCAAGCCCGGGCGAGCGACCCGTCAACGTCGGCGACACGCCGTGGGCGGTCGTGATCGCGCTCGTCGCCGCGTTCGCCGTGGTCGTCGCCCTCGCCGTCCGCTTCATCCGTAGCGGGCCGTGAGCGTCCGCAGCTTCGTGCGGTCGTGGCGCGACTGGATGCGCCGCACGGTGCCCGACCGGCTGCGCATGACCAGCGACTCGGTGCTGGCGCCGCGCGTGCCCTCGTAGCGGACGCCCTCGAGCACGTCGCCGTCGGTCACGCCGGTGGCGCAGAAGAAGCAGTTGTCCCCCTGCACGAGGTCGTCCTGGTTGAGCACGCGCGTGACGTCGTAGCCGGCGTCCTCGGCCGCCTTGCGCTCGTCGTCGTCGCGCGGCCACAGCCGGCCGATCAGCCCGCCGCCGTAGCACTTGAGCGCGGCGGCCGAGATCACGCCCTCCGGCGTGCCGCCGATCCCCCACAGCAGGTCGACCGGGCGGTCGGGCGAGACCGCCAGCAGCGAGGCCGACACGTCGCCGTCGGTGATCAGCCGCACGCGCGCGCCCGCATCGCGGATCGCCTTGATGCCCTCCTCGTGGCGCGGGCGGTCGAGGATGACGACCATGACGTCGCGCACGTCCGTGCCCTTGCGCTCGGCGACGAGCTCGATCGTCTCGCCCAGCGGGCGGTCGAGGTCGAGCAGGTCCGCCAGGTGCTCGCCGCCCGCCATCTTCTCCATGTAGACGCACGGGCCGGGATCGAACATCGTGCCGCGCTCGGACAGCGCGATCACTGCGAGCGCGTTCGGCCGGCCGTCGGCGGCGAGCCGGGTGCCCTCGAGCGGGTCGACCGCGATGTCGACCTCCGGCGGCTGCCCGTTGCCGACCTGCTCGCCGTTGTGGAGCATCGGCGCCTCGTCCTTCTCGCCCTCGCCGATGACGACGATGCCGTCCATGTGGACGGTGTGCAGCACGGCGTGCATGCCGTCGACGGCGGCCTGGTCGGCCGCCTCCTTGTCGCCCTGTCCGACCAGCCGCGCGGCGGACAGGGCGGCGGCCTCGGTAACGCGCACGAGCTCGAGCGCGAGGTTGCGATCGACTGGAGCGCTCATCTACAGGACCCCCGGGGGCTTGCGTGTTCGTTCGGTCTGACCGGCGCTCATGGCGCCGCCCGCGATCATCAGGATCGTGCCGAGCAGCGCGCCGTAGTAGCCGAGCTGGAGCGAGATCGCGCCGCCCGGCTGGCCCGGGCGGTCGAGGAAGCCGACGTAGGCGACCAGCCCGAAAGCGGCGATCGCCGTCACGGCGGTCATCTCGCCGCGCGGCCACGACAGCTCGTGCTCGCGGATCACGATCCAGACCAGGATGAACGGCGCTGCCGCGGCCGCGAGCAGCAGCCAGCGCAGGATCTGGTGCACGTCGAAGCCGCTGAGCGCCCCGCTCGCGCCGTCGATCGTCGCGTTCGCGTTGCCGGGATCGGTCTCGTACCAGGGCAGGAACAGGCAGACCGCCAGCAGCAGCCCGCCCACCGCTGCGACGAGCTCACCCCTTCCCAGCCGGTCGAAGTGCATCCGGCGCGAGCCTATAGGGTGCCGATCTCGTGAGTCCGGAGGACGAACACGGGGTCAGATCTGCGGGCCGGATGCCCGCAGGGGCAACCTCGTCGCTGCGGTGGGGCCTCACGCTCCCGTTCGCCGGTGTCCCGCTCGCCGCGCACGAGCCGCTCGTGCGCCGCGCCGAGGCCGCCGGCTACGACGACCTGTGGACCGGCGAGACGAACGGGCCGGACGGCTTCACGCCGCTGGCGCTGGCCACGGCCTGGACCGAACGCATGCGGCTCGGCACCGGCGTCGTGAACCCGTACACGCGCGGGCCAGCGGTGCTGGCCCAGCAGGCCGCGGCGCTGGCCGACGCCAGCGGCGGGCGCTTCGTGCTCGGCCTCGGTGCGTCCTCGAACGTGATCGTCGAGCGCTGGAACGAGCGGCCGTTCGAGAAGCCGCTGTCGCGCATCCGCGAGGTCGTGCCGGTGCTGCGCGAGGTGCTGGGCGGCGGGCGCGGGCCGGGCGGCTTCAGGCTCGAGACGCCGCCGGCGCACCCGGTACCGATCGCGATCGCCGCCCTCCGCGACCGGATGCTGCGCCTCGGCGGCGAGCTCGGCGACGGCACGTTCGTGAACTTCCTGCCGCTGCCGGCGGTCGAGCATGTCGTCGCGCGCGTGCGCGAGGGCGAGGCGGCGGCGGGCCGCGGCGAGAGCGAGGTGATCTGCCGCTTCTTCTGCATTCCCGGCGAGGGGATCGACGTCGCGCGCTTCATGTTCGCCGCCTACGCGACGGTGCCGGTGTACGAGGCGTTCTTCCGCGCGCTCGGCTACGGCGAGCAGATCAATCCGATGGTCACTGCGTGGCGCGACGGTGACCGCAAGCTCGCGGTGGAGAAGGTGCCGGAGGAGCTCGTTCGCGAGATCTTCGTCTTCGGCGACCCGGGCGCGATGAAGGAGCGCCTCGGCGCGTTCGCGGAGCGCGGCATCACGACGTTCGTGCTGACCCCGATCGCCGCGCCGGAGCAGGTCGGCGACCTAATCGACGCGCTGGCGCGATGAGCGACGGACTCGTCGACGGCCGCTGCTGGTGGGGCTCCTCGACGCCCGAGTACGTCAGCTACCACGACGAGGAGTGGGGCCGCCCGGTCCACGATGACCGCGCGCTGTTCGAGAAGCTGTCGCTCGAGGCGTTCCAGTCGGGCCTCTCCTGGATCACGATCCTGCGCAAGCGCGAGGCGTTCCGCGCCGCGTTCGCCGGGTTCGAGATCGAGCGCGTGGCGGCATTCGGAGACGACGACGTAGCGCGGCTGATGGCGGACGACGGGATCGTCCGCAACCGCGCGAAGATCGAGGCGACGGTCGCCAACGCGCGCGCGGCGGTCGACGTTCCGCTGGCCGAGCTGCTCTGGTCGTTCGCGCCGGATCCCCGCCCGCGGCCGCGCACGCCGGCGGACATCCCGGCCTCAACGCCCGAGTCGACAGCGATGGCCAAGGAGCTCAAGAAGCGCGGCTTCCGCTTCGTCGGCCCGACGACCGCCTACGCGATGATGCAGGCGTGCGGGCTGGTCGACGACCACATCGAGGGATGCCTCGTCACGGCTTCCCGAGGAAGCGCTTCCGCTTGAGCGCCTTCCTGATCGCCTTGCGGCTCTCCGGGTAGCGGCTGAGCCGGAACGGGCCGTCTGCCCGGTTGCCCTGGTTGTAGAGCAGCATCCGCACGCGCTTGTGGCTGTTGACCCAGCCGAAGAAGCGGCGCACGAACCCGGGGTCGTCGCCGTCCCACAGCGCCCACTCGCCGAACACGAACGGCTTGCTCGGGAAGTCCTTGTAGAAGGTCTCGAGGTCGGTGAAGTTCGGGAACTTCGAGTAGAAGTCGGTCCCGACCCAGTCGACGTACCCGCCGCCCGGCCAGTACGCGCGGGCGCGGTTGGCGTGGGTGTTCGGCGTCCCCTCGGTCTGCGGCACCCACAGCATCGCGAGCTGCGGCTCCGGCAGGTCGGCGGTGCCGGCGGGCAGCGGCGGCAGGCCGAGCCCGTCGAGCGCGGCGTTGATCTCGGCCACCGGCCCGCCGCGCAGGATCAGCGTTGCGCGGCGCCACGCCTGCTTGAACACGGCGGTCGAGTGCGACGGGCCGCGCGAGCTGCCGTCGCGGTTGTACGCGCAGTAGCCGTTGTTGGTCTGGTTCATCTCGGCGAGGAAGCGCACGTACGTCGGCTGGCCGTACTCAACGATCCGGCGGTTGGTCTTGATGAGGTAGCCGTCGCCCTCGCCGTTGGCGATCTCGCGCGGCGTCACCGCCTCCGGCGTGCCGTAGCCGTCCTGCGTGGAGATGTGGATCATCAGCCGCGACTCGGCCCGCTGCACCGCCTCGTAGACGTACTCCACCGGCCCGTTCCAGCGCGTGAAGAAGCCAAACACGGACGGGTGCTTGCCGACCTCGCCGGCGAACGACGCGAGGGACTTCGAGCCGGTCACGCCGGAGAAGACCTTGTTCTTGGGCGGCAACAGCGTCTCGGCGTACGCGCTCGTAGGGAGCGCGAGGACGAGCAGTGCGGCGGCGAGTGCGAGGCGGCGCATCGCCCGACTGTAGTTTGCGGCGGGTGGACCCGTCACCGATCGACCGGCTTTCGGAGGTCCGTCCGCAGGAGCGCGCGCCGGCGGACCGCCCGTTCGTGTTCGTGAGCATGATCTCGACGATCGACGGCCGCGCGGCACGCGACGGGCGCAGCGCGACGATCGGCGGCGACGCCGACCTCGAGCTGCTGCTCGAGCTGCGCGCGATCGCCGACGCCGTGCTGATCGGCACCGGCACGGTGCGCGCCGAGGGCTATGACCGGCTCGTCAAGAGCGGGGAGCGGCGGGCGCGGCGGCGCGCCGCCGGGCTGGCCGAGGACCCGCTCGCGGTGACCCTCTCGCGGCGGTTCGACGTGCCGTGGGACGCCGGGCTGTTTCAGGCGCCGGCGCAGCCGATCCTCCTCTATACGGGCCTCGACGCGGGCGACCCGCCCGACGTGGCGGCACCGGTCGAGGTGGTGCGCCTGAAGGTTCCCGGGCTGACCGAGATACTCGCGGACCTGCGGGCGCGCGGCGTCCGCGCGCTGCTCTGCGAGGGCGGCCCGACGCTGCACGGCGCGCTCCACGCGGCCGGCATCGTCGACGAGCTGTTCCTCACCGTCGCGCCGATCATCACCGGCGACGAGGACGAGCCGAACATCGTGGCCGGCGGCCGGCTGCCGGAAGCGGCCGAGTTCGAGCTGGTGTGGGCGCTGCCCGTGGGGTCGGAGCTGTTCCTGCGGTACGGTCGCGCGTCATGAGAATCGAGGGATCGAGCGCGCTGGTGGCCGGCGGGGCGTCGGGACTTGGCGCCGCGACGGCGCGGCGGCTGCGGGCGGGCGGCGCCGATGTGGTGATCGCCGACCTCAACGCCGAGAAGGGCGAGGCGCTCGCGGGCGAGCTCGGCGCCCGATTCGTCTCGTGCGACGTCACGGACTCCGAGCAGGTCCAGGCCGCGGTGAAGGCCGCCGGCCCCGTGCGGATCTCGGTCTGCTGTGCTGGGATCGGCTGGGCCGAGAAGACGGCCGGCCGGGGCGGGCCGCACTCGTTCGACCCGTTCGAGGCGGTCATCCGCGTGAACCTGATCGGGACCTTCAACGTGCTGCGGCTCGCCGCGGCGGCGATGCTGGGGAACGAGCCGGACGAGGAGGGCGAGCGCGGCGTGTGCATCAGCACGGCGTCGATCGCCGCGTTCGACGGCCAGATCGGCCAGCTCGCCTACTCGGCGTCCAAGGGCGGCATCGTCGGCATGACGCTCCCGGCGGCGCGCGACCTCGCGCAGTCCGGCATCCGCGTCGTCACGATCGCGCCCGGCCTGTTCGACACGCCGCTGCTGGCCGCCCTGCCCGCGGACGCGCGCGCGGCGCTCGGCGACCAGGTCCCGCACCCGCACCGCCTCGGCCGCCCCGAGGAGTACGGCGACCTCGCCGCCCACATCGTCGAGAACCCGATGCTGAACGGCGAGGTCATCCGGCTGGACGGGGCGCTCAGGATGCCGCCGCGGTAGCGGCGACCCCGATCATCTCTCGGGCCGCCCCGCCCGGCGCGAACATCGGCAGGCAGTCGGCGTCGCGCTCGATCTGCACGCGCAGGAGCGCCGGGCCGGGCTCGGCGAGCGTGGCGGCGATCGCCTCCTCGACGTCTCCGTCGATGGCCACGTCCCGGCCCGCGACGCCGAACGCGGCTGCGAGCGCGGTCCAGTCCGGCGTGGCGCCGAGGTCGACCGCGCTGCGGCGGCCGCCCCAGAACATGTCCTGCTGCTGGCGAACCATGCCGAGCGACGCGTTGTCGAGCATCACCACCTTGACCGGCAGGTTCTCGTGCGCGGCGGTCGCGAGCTCCTGCACGTTGAGGAGCAGGGAGCCCTCGCCGGTCACGCACACCACGGTCTGATCCGGGCACGCGACCTGCGCGCCGATCGCGGCCGGCAGGCCGAAGCCCATGGTGCCGAGCCCGCCGGAGGTGATCCACCGGCGCGGGCGGTCGAAGCGCAGGCGGTTGGCCGCCCACATCTGGTGCTGGCCGACGTCGGTGGTCACGATCGCGTCGCCTTTCACGGCCTCGAGCGCGTCGAGCGCGGCCTCCGCGCGGTTGCGCGGCGCGGGATCGGAGCGCCAGCCCTCGATCCGCGCCCACCAGTCGGCGAGCCGGCCGCGGTCGGCGCCGCCGGCCGCCGCCTCGCCGTCGCCGGCCACCAC
>JBKOYW010000543.1:0-4542 GCA_046744275.1 Actinomycetota bacterium | reverse complement strand
GCCCACACCGTCATCCGCAGCGCGAACGGCACGCTCGGGCCGGTGCAGACGATCGCCACCCCCTCCAGCCAGGTGCTGGGCGGACCGAAGGTGGGGATCGACGCCCAGGGCAACGCGCTGCTGGCGTGGACGCGCTGGGACGGCAACGACTTCCGCGTGCAGGCGCGCGCGCTGTCAGCGGCGGGTGTGCTCGGCCTCCCCGTAACGCTCTCGACTGCGGGCCAGGACGCGTCCGCTCCCGAGCTCGCCGTGAACCGCAACGGCGACGGCGTGATCACGTGGACGCGCTACAGCGGCGACCACACTACGGGGTCGAGGCACGCACGATGTCGACCATAGGCGCGCGCGGCGGCCTCGAACTGGTCTCGGACGACCTCCAGCCCTCAGCCGACGACATGGACGCGCGCGACCCGACGTCGCGATCGACGGCGCCGGCAACGCGATGTTCGCCTGGGAGCGCTGGGACGGAAGCGACTGGCGGATCCAGTCGGTCCGAATGCCCGCGGGCGGCGTCCCCGCAGCGGTCGAGACACACTCCGCCGACGGCGAGAGCCCATCCGATCCGCGGCTCGCGGTCGAGACGGGCGGAACCGCCGCGCTGACCTGGACGCGCTGGGATGGGGCCTTCTACCGTGTGCAGGTTCGCCGGCTCCCGGCGAGCGGCATCGCCACCGCCGTGAACACGCTCGGCCGCCGGCGCCGAAGCGGGCGTGATCGTGTCTCGCTTGACGCCCCATGACCGGCACACATCACCGAACCAGTCTTACGGCACACCGCTCGCCGCGGGACGCCGCCGCGAAAGGCGCCATATGGAGGCGGAGTGCCGGCAAGGGGTTCCACCTACGCCCCCCCGGGTCCCCCGAGGTTGTGCCACTTGGCGTGCGCCGCGCGTGCGATTTGCCTGCGCCCGACAGTCAGGCAAATCCGCAGGATCGCTGGCGGGCCGCGCGAAGTGTCATGGGTGTTATCGGCCGGGCCGCCGCGCCTAGAATGCGCGGGCATGCCGCGCCGGTTCGCTCGCCTGGAGCCCGTGCCGGATCACGGGCGCATCGAGGCCGAGACGCTGGCGCGGTGGGACCGCGACCGGGTGTTCGAGCGCCTGCGTGAGCAGAACGCGGAGGGTCCGACGTTCTCCTTCATCGACGGCCCGGTCACTGCCAACAAGGTGATGGGCGTCCACACCGCGTGGGGGCGCACGCTCAAGGACGTGTTCCAGCGCTATCAGGCGCTGCGTGGCCGCCACCAGCGCTACCAGAACGGGTGGGACTGCCAGGGGCTGTGGATCGAGGTCGGGGTGGAGAAGTCGCTTGGCTTGAACTCCAAGCGCGAAATCGAGGAGTACGGGCTCGAGCGCTTCGCCGCGCGCTGCCGCGAGGTGGTCGCCTGGTCCTCGGACGAGCTGCGCCGGGCGTCGCAGCGGCTCGGAATGTGGATGGATTGGGAGCGCGACTACTTCACGTTCAGCGACACCAACATCGAGTACATCTGGCGCTTCCTGCGCGTGGTGCACGACCGCGGCTGGCTGTTTCGCGGGCACCGGTCCACCGAGTGGTGCCCGCGCTGCGGCACGTCGCTCTCGCAGCACGAGCTCTCGCAGGCGGGCGTGCACCAGCAGCGCGAGGATTCCTCGCTCTACGTCCGCCTCCCGTTCCTCGAGCGGCCGGGTGAGGCGCTGGTGGTGTGGACGACGACGCCGTGGACGCTCCCGGCCAACGTGGCCGCCGCCGTCGATCCCGAGCTCGAGTACGGGCGGCTGGCCTCGGGCGACTGGGTGGCGGTCGCTTCGCAGCCGGATGCGACCTACGGGGCGCGGGTGACGGGGAGTGAGCTCGTCGGCCTCCGCTACCGCGGGCCGTTCGACGACCTCGAGCCCGGCGCGCAGGTCGAGCACCGCGTGATCCCGTGGGCCGACGTGGCGCTCGACACTGGCACCGGAATCGTCCACATCGCGCCCGGCGCCGGCCCCGAGGACTTCGAGCTCGCGAAGGTCCACGGCCTGCCGGTGCTCACGCCGGTCGACGAGAGCGGGCGCTTCTATCCCGCCTACGGGTGGCTGGCGGGGATGAGCACCGCGGAGGCCGCGGAGCCGATCATCGCCGCCCTGCGCGAGCGCGGCGCGCTGGTCGACGCGGGCACGGTGGTGCACGCGTATCCGCACTGCTGGCGCTGCGACACGCCGCTGATCTTCCGCGTCGCCGACGACTGGTACATCGGCGTGGAGGGTGTGCGGCAGCGGATGCTCGAGGAGAACGGGCGCATCGAGTGGACGCCACCGCAGTACGGCAAGCGCATGGAGGATTGGCTGCGCAACATGGGAGACTGGAACATCTCCCGGCGGCGCTTCTACGGTCTGCCGCTGCCGTTCTACCCGTGCGACTGCGACTGCTTGAACGTGATCGGCTCGCGCGCGGAGCTCGAGGCGCGAGCCGTGTCCGGGCTCGATGCCCTGCAGGAGCTGCATCGGCCGTGGATCGACGCGGTGGTGATCCGCTGCGAGCGCTGCGACGCTGACGTGCGCCGGATCCCGGAGGTCGGCGATGTGTGGCTGGACGCCGGCATCGTGCCCTTCTCGACCCTGGGCTGGCAGAACCCGGCGTTCGTCGAGGCCGGCAACGCGACCGGCGCGGCCGCCGGCCTGACCCTCGCCGACCTGCCCGACCACGGGACCTGGGAGCGGTGGTTCCCGGCCGACTGGGTGACCGAGATGCGCGAGCAGATCCGGCTGTGGTTCTACTCCCTGTTCTTCATGTCGGTGGTGCTGACCGGCCGTGCGCCCTACCGCAAGGTGCTCACCTACGAGAAGCTGCTCGACGCCGAGGGGCGCGAGATGCACGGCTCGTGGGGCAACCTGATCGCCGCCGACGAGGCGTTCGATCGCATGGGCGCCGACGTCATGCGCTGGCTCTACTGCCGGCAGCCGCCGGCGCAGAACATCCGCTTCGGCTACGCGGGAGCCGACGAGGTCAAGCGCCGGCTGCTCACGTTGTGGAACTCCGTGCGCTTCTTCGCCGACTACGCGCGCATCGAGGGCTTCGAGCCGCACCTGCGCGATCTGGAGACGGGCGTGACCGGAGTCGAGCTGCGCCCGCTGGACCGCTGGCTGCAGGCACGGACGCAGCAGCTGATCGCCGATGCCGAGGCCGCCTACGACGCGTACCTGAGCGTGGACGTCCTGCGGGCGTTCGAGGCCTTCCTCGACGATCTCTCGAACTGGTACATCCGCCGGTCGCGCCGGCGCTTCTACGCGTTCGACGAGGCCGCCTTCCGATCGCTGTGGACGGCGCTCGCGCAGTCGCTTCGGGTGGTGGCGCCGCTGATCCCATTCCTGACCGATCACCTGTGGACGGTCCTCGTCACCGACGTCGCCGACGGCGTGCCGGACTCGGTCCACCTCGCGGGCTGGCCCACGGCGCTCCCACAGCTGCGCGACGACGAGCTCGTGCGCGAGACCGCCGCGGTGCGCGCGGTCGTGCAGCTCGGCCGCCGGGCACGCGCCCAGCGCGGGATCAAGCTCCGCCAGCCGCTGCGGCGGCTCTACGTCCGCGGGGCGCCCGCGGCGGCCGCCCACGCGGGCGAGATCGCCGAAGAGCTGCGCGTGAAGAGCGTCGAGTTCGACGCCGGCCCCGTGACCGCCACGCGCATGCTGCCGAACCTGCGCGTGCTCGGCCCGCGCCTGGGTCCGCGCCTGCGCGACGTCCGCGCCGCGCTCGAGCGCGGCGAGGTCGAGCCACTCGGGGACGGCCGCTTCCGCGTCGCCGGCGAGCTGCTCGAGGCCTCCGACGTCATCCAGGGCGCGCGGCACGAGCTGCCGGGCTGGGCAACGGCCGAGGACAACGGCATCAGCGTCGCGTTCGACGTCGAGCTCGACGACGACCTGCGCCGCGAAGGCCGTGTGTTCGACCTCATCCACTCCGTCAACGCGATGCGCAGGGCAGCCGGCATCGAGCTCACCGACCGCATCGTCCTGACCCTGCCCGAGGCCGACGCCGACCTGCTGGCTCACCGCGACTGGATCGCCCGCGAGGTCCTGGCCGGCGAGATCGACCTGCGCACCGGCCTCAAGGAGCCGGCGATCGTCAAGGCCGAGCCGGGCGCATACGGGCTGCTCGCCGACGAACTCTGACCGCGGCTGCGGCTGGATGGACGTCGCAGTGACGGATCCTCTAACGGGACACTCACGGCTCCTGCTGTCGCACGGAGGCAGGCGTTGCCAGCGGCTCCTCGCGGGCTCTCGCAGCGGACGCCTCTTCCGCCGCCGTGCCACGCTGCGGCAGATGCTCGACCTGGCCCCGTCAAGCCGGCCGCGGACAGTGTCGGCATGATGCGGAATGCGGGAACGCCCGGAGACGAGGACACGCTCGAGGTAATGCACGCCGCGCGTCCGCCCCGCGGCGGCAGGACTCGACGTCGCGCGGGTATCGCTCGCGCTCGTTGCCGCCTCGCTCACTGTGCTCGGCGACCCGCGCTGGGCAGCGCTGACGAGACGCACGACCGGCGGCGGGAACGCGTCGCGGCCGGCTCAGCCAGCGCCCGGGCCGCAGC
>JBKOYW010000436.1:0-4195 GCA_046744275.1 Actinomycetota bacterium | reverse complement strand
TCCCTACCCAGCGCAGTTGACGTTCTACGGCGTGGTCGGCGCCTCTTCGCCACCGGGCGCCGGCGCGGACTCCTCGGGCGCGGGCGCGGGGGCCTGCTCCTCGGGTTCCGGCGCCGGAGGCGCCGTCTCGCCGCCCGTGTCCGGCGCCGGCTCGGCGGGCGCGGGCTCGGTTGGCACGACCGGGGCCGTCTCCTCCTCTTCCTCCTCCGGCGGCGGGTGGATGCGCAGGATCGACTCGACGAACGTCTTGAAGATGCCCGCCGGGTACGTGCCGCCGGCCACCGGCTCGCCCTGGAACTCGGTCTCCATCGACTTGAACTCGTTCGGGTAGCCGACCCAGACGGCGATCGTGTACTCGGGCGTCCAGCCGACGAACCACGCGTCGCCGTAGCCCTCGGTGGTGCCGGTCTTGCCCGAGATCGGCAGGTCGCCGACCTGCGCGCGGGTGCCCGTGCCGACCTTGACCACGTTCTGCAGCAGCGAGCCGACCTGCTCGGCGACCTCCTGCTCGAGCACGTTGCGCGTCTTGCGCCGGTTCACCGCGCGCTCGCCGTCGGGCAGCGAGATCGGCTTCCACTCGCCCTCGTCCTCCTCGTGCTCGATCCGGCGGATGCCGACCGGGCCGGGCGCGCGCTCGGCTCGCGGGTTGTCGGAGCCGGGGCTGAGCGTGCCGTACACGAGGTCGCCGCCGCTGGCGAACGTCTCGTACGCGTGCGCCATGTCGAGCGGGGAGACGCCCTCCTTCAGGCCGCCGAGCGTCATGGCCCAGTTGCTGGACACGTTGGTGCGAATGCCCATGCGCTCGGCGAGCCGCGCGATCTTGCGGGTGCCGATCTTGATGCCGACCTGGGCGAAGACCGAGTTGTCGGAGAACGTGGTCGCGCGCGCGAGGGTGGTGATGCCGGAGTAGGCGCCCTCGTAGTTGTTGACGGTGAAGATCTCCTTCGACTTCGGGACGTCGAAGGTCATCTTCTTGGAGGCCCAGACGGAGTTGGGGGAGATCCCCTGGCGCAGCGCCTCGGCGAGGATGAACGGCTTGATCGCCGATCCGGGCTGGCGCCGGCCCTGGGTGGCGAGGTTGAACGGCATCTCGTTGTAGTCGTCGCCGCCGGCCATCGCGCGGACCTCGCCGGTGTCGTTGTGCAGCGCGACGAGCGCGGCGCGCGGTCCGTCGCGGTACGGGAGCCAGTTGTCGATCGCCTCCTGGGCGGCGACCTGGAGCTGCCCGTCGATCGTCGTCCGCACTCGCAGGCCGCCCTCGAACGCCAGCCGCGCGCCCTCCTGGCCACCGCCGAGCCGGTCGACGACCTGCTGCTTGACCCACGAGGTGAAGTACGGGTACTCGGTGTCCTCGGCGGGCGGCTGGAGGTCTCCCTTGTCGGGCAGCGGCTGCTGGACCGCGTCGTTGTACTGCTCGCGTGTGAGGAGGTTCTGCTGGAGCATGTTCCTCAGGACGAGCGTCCGCCGCGCCAGCGCCGCCTCGGGGTTGGCGATCGGGTCGTAGGCGCTCGGAGAGGCCACCATCCCGGCCAGCAGCGCGGCTTCGTGCGGCTCAAGGCGCGCGGCGCAGTTGACCCCGCGCTTCTCGTCGCAGCCCGGGTGGTTGGCCTGGAAGTACGTGCGCGCGGCCGCCTCGATGCCGTAGGCGCCGTTGCCGAAGTAGATCGTGTTCAGGTAGTTGCGGAGGATCTGCTCCTTCGACCACTTGCGCGTGAGGTGGTAGGCCAGCGCGGCCTCGCGGAGCTTCTGGAACACGGTCCGCTCGTCCTGGGCGGCGAGTGCGTTCTTGACGAACTGCTGCGTGATCGTCGATCCGCCCTGGACGACCTTCTGCTGGACGATGTCCTGGTAGAGCGCGCGGCCGATGCCGCGCAGGTCGACGCCGTCGTTGGTGTAGAAGCGGCGGTCCTCGATCGCGATGATCGCGTGCTTCATGACCGGCGCGATCTGGTCCTCGCGCAGGAACAGCCGCTTCTCGTTGCCGGTGAGGACGCCGATCCGGTGTCCGTCGCGGTCGTAGATGATCGAGTTGCGGGTGGCCGGCTGCTCGAGCTTGGGCAGATCGGACGCGACGGCCATCATCATCCCGAAGACGGTCGAGACCGCGGCCAGGACGCCCAGGCCCAGGAGCAGCACGAACAGCCGCAGCTTGCGGATCCGGACCTTGCGACGGGGCTGTGCGGCCTTGCGCTGCTTGCGCTTGGAATGGGGTCGCAGGGCGACGACGGTCGCTCCGTTCCCGGCGCCGTTGGGTGCGCCGGACGACGGTTCGGCTGTGCGTTCGCGGTCGCTCATAGGGTGGGTGGCACCCGCCGTCGAGCTTCCTCGCTCGAGTGGCACTGCAGGGGCGGTCCAGACCCCCGGGGAGGCTAGCATTGGCCCGGATGGAAGAACCCGCCTCGCAGGCCGCGCGCCTAGGACGGAATGCGGTCGAGACGCTGCCTGCGGGCGCGCTCGAGGCCCGTCTGGGCGAGGGCCGACCGCTGCGGGTGAAGCTCGGCCTGGACCCGACCGCGAGCGACCTGCACCTGGGCCACACGGTGGTCCTCCAGAAGCTGCGCGAGTTCCAGGACGCCGGGCACACCGTCGTGCTGATCGTCGGCGACTACACGGCCCGCGTCGGCGACCCGAGCGGCCGCTCTGCGACAAGGCCGGTGCTCTCCGGCGAGGAGATCGACGCGCACGCGCGCACGTACGTGGACCAGGCCGGCAAGGTGCTGCGCACGGACGAGCGGCTCGAGCTGCGGCACAACAGCGAGTGGCTGGACATGGCGGCGGAGGACCTGTTCCGGCTCGCGCGGGTGCCTACGGTCGCCCAGCTGCTCGAGCGCGACGACTTCTCCAAGCGGTTCGCCGCCAACGAGCCGATCTCGCTGCTGGAGCTGCTCTACCCGGTGCTCCAGGGCTACGACTCGGTCGCGATCCGCGCTGACGTCGAGCTGGGCGGCACCGACCAGACGTTCAACCTGCTTATGGGGCGCGCGATCCAGACCGCCTACGGGGTCCCGCCGCAGTCGATCCTCACCATGCCGCTGCTGCCGGGGACCGACGGCGTGCAGAAGATGTCGAAGTCGTTCGGCAACCAGATCGGGATCACGGAGCCGCCGGGCGAGATGTACGGCAAGACGCTCTCGGTGCCCGACGCGGCGCTGCCCGTGTGGTACACGCTGCTGCTGGGGCGGGATCTGCCTTCGGACGTCACACCGCGTGATGCGAAGCGCGCGCTGGCGCGCGCCCTGGTGGAGCGCTTCCACGGCGCCTCGGCGGCTGCCGAGGCTGAGGCGGCGTTCGACCGCGTGTTCGTCTCGCGCGAGCTGCCTGAGGAGATCGAGGAGTTCGAGGTCGCGTCCAACGGCCTGGTGCACCTCCCCGAGCTCATCGCCGACGCGTTCGGCGGCTCGCGCTCGGAGGCGCGGCGGGCGATCGCCGCGGGCGGGGTTCGGCTGGACGGCGAGCCGGTGGACGTGCTCGACCTGCCGGCGGATCGGCTCGACGGCCGGGTACTCCAGGTCGGCAAGCGGCGCTTCCGGCGCCTGCGGGTCGCGTGACAGTCCACACCGGGCTCCTCCGTCTGGAAACCGAGGGCGACGGCCAGATCGTGGACCTC
The DNA here is from genome assembly GCA_046744275.1 of Actinomycetota bacterium. Classification (GTDB taxonomy): domain Bacteria; phylum Actinomycetota; class Thermoleophilia; order Solirubrobacterales; family Solirubrobacteraceae; genus DASSUW01. The sequence continues at coordinate 588 of JBKOYW010000436.1, read as the reverse complement.
ACCGAGGGCGTCCTCGCCGTCGTGCGCCAGAGCGGCGTCTCGCAGGGCCTCGTGAGCGTCTTCGTGACGGGTTCCACGGCGGCGGTGACGACGATGGAGTACGAGCCGGGCGGCGTGCAGGACCTGCGCGAGACGCTCGAGCGCCTGGTCCCGCAGGCCCCGCCGCAGGGCGGCGACTACGCCCACAACGTCCGAAATCACGACGACAACGCGCATTCGCACCTGCGCGCTTCGCTCGTGGGGCCGTCCGAGACCGTGCCGCTGGTGGGCGGCCGGCTGGTGCTCGGCACCTGGCAGCAGCTCGTCCTGATCGACTTCGACGACCGTCCGCGGCGCCGCGAGATCCACGTCCAGGTCCTCTCGTAGCGCCCCTGCTACGATCCCGCGCCGCATTGGAGGACGCCCCCGTCGCCTTGAACACGGTTCGCGGGGCGCGCTACACTGGAATGCCCGCCCGGGACGATCCCGGGTGCGCTCGCGCGGAGGAAGCCCCTCCGCCCAGGGGCGCGGCGGTCTTTGAAAACTCAACAGCATGCGCACCGATCGACTCTGGCCTCGCGCCGGAGTCCTTGATCTGTGCGTCCAGGT
>JBKOYW010000130.1:0-4774 GCA_046744275.1 Actinomycetota bacterium | reverse complement strand
GAACGGCTGGAGCGTCTCCTCGAAGACGACGCGCAGGCCCGGCACGCCACCCGACTCACTCGTCCGCAGCTCCGCGATGTTGACCGGCGACCGGATCCGCTCGGTCGAGCCGCCGAGCGCGGCGAAGAGCTCGGCGCTCTGGGCCACGAGCTCATCGGCGCGGGCCAGGTCCCCGACGATCCAGGCCACGACGCCGAGCGAGTAGACGCCGATCGCCTCCTCGGCCGCGAAGCGATGCTGCCGCGCGAGGGCGAGGGCGCGCGCGAGCCAGGGCGCAGCGACGGCGACCTCGTCGCTCGCGATGCCGCACTCCCCCAGGAACTGCAGTGCGCGCCACTCCGCCTTCGGGTCGCCGATCTCGGATGCGACGGCGTGGCTCTCCTCGGCGTGCGCGAGCGCCCGGCGCAGGTCGCCGCTGCGGAAGTCGATCGCCGCCGCGGCGAGCAGCGCCTCCGCCGAGCGCCCCGCGGGGAGAGCCTCGTCGAAGCGGCACTGCGCCTCGTGGAGGTCGATGCGGCGCAGCCAGAAGGGCAACAGCGCGACGCAGAGGCGGAGCGCCGCTGTCGGCGCGCGCTCCAGCAGCGTGGCCAGGGCTGCGCGAAGGTTCGCCTCGTCTCGGTCGAGCCGCGGCGAGCCGCACTCCCGCTCGGCCAGTGCGAGCGCCCACTCCGCGTGCCGCTCGGCCAGCGCATCGGCCTCGCCGGCCTCTTCCAGGCGTTCGCGCGCGTACATACGGACGGTCTCCAGGAGCCGGTATCGGCGCCCGCGGGACGTGCGGTCGTCGGCGGTGACGAGGGACTTGTCGACGAGGCGTGCGAGCACGTCGGCGACGTCGGGCTCGGACACGGCCTCCGCCGCTTCGAGATCGAAGCCACCGGCGAACACCGCGAGCCGCCGGAACAGCGTCCGCTCGTCCGGTTCGAGGAGATCGTGGCTCCACTGGAGCGTGGCCTCGAGGGTGTGCTGTCGCGTCGGCGACGCCCGGTTGGCGGTCTTCAGCACGCGGAAGCGGTCGTCGAGCCGCTCCGCGATCGCGGCGGGCCCGAGCGCTCCCAGCCGGCCGGCGGCGAGCTCGAGCGCGAGCGGCAGGCCGTCGAGGCGGTAGCAGATGCGGGCGACGTCCGCCGCATTCTCCTCGTCGAGCGCGAACCCAGGCGCGGCCGCGCCCGCGCGCTCGACGAACAGCCGCACGGCCTCGTAGCGGAGGAGCTCGCGCGGCCCGCGTACGTGGTCCGGGTCGGGGATCTCGAGCGACGGAACCGGGAACACGACCTCGCCCCGCACGTGGAGCGGCTCGCGGCTCGTCGCGAGAATCGTCAGCCCGGGCGCGGAGCGCAGGAGGGTGTCCGCGAGGCCGGCCGTGGCGGTGAGGAGGTGCTCGCAGTTGTCCACGACGAGGAGCAGCGACCGCGGCGCGAGGAAGTCGACGACCGCGTCGAGCAGCTCCTGGCCGGGCAGCGCCCGCACGTCGAGCGCACCCGCGACGGCGTCGGGGATCAGCCGCGGGTCGGTGAGCGCGCCGAGCTCGACTAGCGCCGCGTCATGTTCGGCCGCGCGGGCCAGCTCGAGCGCAAGCCGCGTCTTCCCCGCGCCGCCGGTCCCGGTGAGGGTGAGCAGACGCGTGCCACGGAGGAGCGCCTTCAGGTCGGCGAGCTGGCGGCCGCGCCCGATGAACGAGCTCGCGTCGGTCGGCAGAGCGTGTCGCCGGTCGGCGTCGGGTGCGCCGAGTTCGTGTTGGAGCGCCGCTGCTAGCCCGGCGAGGGCATCACGCCGCTGGGCTGCCCAGTCGTCATAGCGGTTCTCCGGCAGCAGCTCGCCTCGGTAGAGGACGAGCGCCGCGCGGTAGGCGACCGGCGTGCCCGCGCGTCGTGCGTCGGCAGCGGCAAGCTCCAGCCGATCGACGTCGACGTCCGCCGTGAGCTGGAGCATCTCGTCGCGGACCTGGATCGCGGCGGCGTCGAGAGCGCGCCGCGCGACATACACCGCCTGGTGCAGGTTGTTGGCGGCGGCGGCCGGCTCGCGGTCGCGCCAGAGGACGTCCATCGCCTGCTCACGATGGAGGCGGTGGCCGGGCGCGAGAGCCAGGAGCTTCACCAGCTCTCGCGCCTTCTTCAGCCGCCATGCCGTCTCCGGGACCGGCACGCCGTCGACGGCGGCTTCGAAGCCGCCCAGGAGGGTGAGCGTGACGACGCTAGGTGCGGACAGCGACGGCCTCGAGGTACATCGCCGGGATCGCGACCGGGCCGCCGGCCGGCAGCCGGTTCGCCCCCGCGGCGAGGGCGGCGAGGTCCGTGCGCATCTCCGCGCGTCGCGGGCCGTCGAGCGTCGCGGCAGCGCGCTCCGTGGGCCCGTAGTTGGCGAGGAAGAAGTGGGCGAACTCGTCGGCGGAGCGGTGGCGGAACGTGTACTCCCGCTCGTGGGCCTCCAGCCCCGTCACGCCGCTCCCGAGCAGCTCGGAGAGCCGGCTGAGGCTCCCCCACGCGATCGGCGACCGTACGCCGGGCGGCGGCGGCGCGTACCGGCCGACGAGCCGGAGCAGGTCGCCGACGAAGCCACCGGGCGTCCAGCTCGCGAGCGCGATCGTGCCGCCGGGACGGCAGACCCGCAGCATCTCCGCGGCGGCGCGCTCCTGGTCGGGGGCGAACATCACGCCCATGACCGACAGGACGGCGTCGAAGCTCGCGTCCGGGAACGGCAGTGCCTCGGCGTCGGCCTCCACGAAGTCGACCACGAGGCCCTCGGCGCGAGCCCGAGCGCGGCCGTTGTCCATCAGCGCCGGGACGTAGTCGATGCCGACGACGTCGCAGCCGCAGCGCGCCGCCGCGATGGCGGCGTTGCCTGAACCGGTCGCGACGTCGAGAACTCGCGAGCCGGCCTGGAGGTCAGCGACGTCGCACAGGCGCTCGGCGATCGGGTGGATCCGAGCTGCGACGGCGGAGTAGTCGCCACTCGCCCACATCCGCTGCTGGCGCTCCTTGATGGCGTCGAGCTCCTTGTTTCCTTCGTGCGACGCGACGATCGCGGTCATCCGGTTCTCTCCTAGTTAGTACGACTGGTCGTTCTATCTTCACGCCCACATTACGACCGGTCGTGTTAACTTGTCAAGTGAGATGGCGACCGACACCCCGCCTCGGCGACGACGCTCGGACGGCGAGCGAAGCCGCCAGACGATCCTGCAGACCGCGACGCGGCTCGCGACCGTCGAAGGGCTGGACGGCCTCTCGATCGCCCGGCTTGCCGAGGCAAGCGGGATCAGCAAAGGAGGCCTCTACGCCCACTTCGGGTCCAAGGAGGAGCTGCAGCTCGCGACGGTCGAGACGGCCGGCACGATCTTCGACCAGGAGGTCGTCGCCAAGGGCCTCGCGGCGCCACCGGGCCGCGCGCGGATCGTCGCGCTCGCGGACGCGTTCCTCGAGCACCTCGAGCGCCGGGTCTTCCCAGGCGGCTGCTTCTTCGCGTCGGCCGGAGCGGAGTTCGACACCCGGCCGGGCCGGGTCATGCACGAGATCGCGGGCTTCCAGCGGGGCTGGATGGGCCTGATCGAGCGCCTGGTGGCCGAGGCGCGCGAGCGCGGCGAGATCGACACGTCCGTCGATCCGGCGCAGCTCTCCTTCGAGCTCAACGCGATGCTGGTCGGCGCCAACAGCGCCTACCTGCTGCAGGCCGACACCGCCGTGCTCGACCGAGCGCGCCGCGGAGTCGAGCGGCTGCTCGGCAGCGCCTGATCGTCGTGTGCCGCGTCGTTCGGCGGAGTAGACGACGCGCGCCGCCCGTCCGTGGGGCCAATGGTCTGGGGGTCGGTCGCGCGCCGTCTACGGGCAGAACGGCTGGACGCCCGAAAGGTTCTGCGCGACGCGGCCAGCGGTCAGGAATCAGCCCTGTCGGCGCGGTTTCCCACACGCTCGCGTCCAAGTCTGTGGAAACGTTGCCCTAGGGCGCCCCGTCCCAACGCGCCTTCCGTACGCCCTACGGACGCGACGACGGGGCGCCCGCGCTTGGGGGTACGCGGCGGGGCCGGGATTGGTTCGCCAGCCATCCGGCGAGGCAGTCGCGAGGAGCGCGCCGGCGCGCCTTATTCGAGTGTATGCATGCCCGGAAGGATTGCCCTCCGTCGGCGCTGGGAATCGCCCGATCGTGTGGTGCGAGGCTGCGGAGACTCGGAGCCCTTCGGACCGCGCATCACGTCAACACGGCCCGCCGCGCGTGACGGCTTCGGAGGAGACCTATGAAGACCGGCCTGTATCCGCACCTCCGGCGATACCTATCAGTCACCGCTGTCGGCATCCTGGCTGTGGCGCTGACGGCGTGCACGGGCCGTGGCGGCGGACAGTTGCCGCCTGACGGCGTGGTGTTCACCGGCCCGGCGTCGTTCGGCTTCGACTTCAGCTGCCAGCGCTCGTCCCGCAGCACGAGCCCCAATCCGCCAAGCGGCCAGCTTCGCATCCAGCTCGCCTACATCGACCACGGCAGCAACCCCATCGGCTCGTCATTCGCGATCCACGGGATCGTCGACACGATCGACCCGGTGCTGGAATCCATGATCTGTATCGGTCAGAACCCGCCGGAGCCAGACCCGAACGAGCTGATCTTCCTGGGGCGCTACCGGCTTGTGTCATCGGCACCGGCAGGCTTCCCCTCGACATGCCCGGAGCGTGAAACCAAGACCACGCCGTTGTGCCGTTTCGAGGTCATCGTGCGCGACAACGACATGAATCGCGCCCCGTCGATCGGCGATTACTTCCAGATCAGGCTGTCGAGCGGGACAGTCCTGGAT
>JBKOYW010000066.1:0-14040 GCA_046744275.1 Actinomycetota bacterium | reverse complement strand
GCCCGCTGCCCGGCGGCGGCCCTCCGCGCCCGCGCGGCGGCCGGCGCTCTGGCCCACCCTCGAGTCCGAGCGCGCCGGCGGCCGCCGGCGGCGCCATCTCGATCTGGTCGTCGAGCCGGTCGAGCAGGAACGAGCGCTGCCCGACGTACGTGATGCCGCCCAGAAGCAGCAGGCCGGCCGCGGCGAGCGCGAGCACGGCGGCCAGCAGGCGGGCGCGGAGCGAGTGCATCTAGTTGCGGGGCGGCCGCAGCGCGTAGCCGACGCCGCGAACCGTGTGGATCAGCGGCGGCCCGTGTGCGTCGAGCTTCTTGCGCAGGTAGCTCACGTACGTCTCGAGCACCCGCGCGTCGCCACCGAAGTCGTAGTCCCAGACGTGCTCGAGCAGCTGCGCGCGCGTGAGCACCCGGCGCGGGTTGAGCAACAGGTAGCGCAGCAGCCGGTACTCCGTCGCGGTCAGGTCGACGTGAACGCCGGACCGCATCACCTCGCGCGTGTCCTCGTCGAGCTCGATGTCCTCGAACGTGAGCCGGCTCGACTCCGGCTCCGCCAACCCGGCGCGCCGCAGGATCGACCGGATGCGCGCCACCAGCTCCTCGAGGCTGAACGGCTTGGTCACGTAGTCGTCGCCGCCGAGCGTGAGGCCGCGGATCTTGTCGTCGGTCGCGTCGCGGGCAGTGAGGAAGATGATCGGCACGCGGCTGCGCTGGGCGCCGAGCCGCTGGGCGACGTCGAAGCCCTCCATATCGGGCAGCATCACGTCGAGCACGATCAGGTCGGGCCGGAAATCCGCCACCGCGGACAGCGCCTCGGCACCGGTCCCCGCGGACGCGACAGCGAAGCCCTGGAAGCGCAGCGCCATCGTGACGACGTCGACGATGTTCGGCTCGTCGTCAACGACGAGCACGCGCGGTTCGGATGGCGTCGAGGTCATGCGATCAGTGTCGGCCGCCCGGGTGTGGGCTTCCTGAGGGATTCCTGGGAGTTTCCTGAGACCAAGCCGCCTCTCATGATGCTCTCAGCCTCGCCCCAGGCTTCGATCGTACGTTCGCCTCATGGCCGACGGTCACCTGTTCTGGATCACCAGCCGCGCCGCGGGTATCCTCGCGCTCCTTCTCTCGACGGCCGCCGTCACCGTCGGCCTGCTGATGGGCGGCCGGCTCGTGCGGCGTCGCGGGCCCGACCTGCGCGTCACCCACGAGGCTCTTGCGATCGCGACCATGGCCGCGGTCGTGGTTCATGCCGGCGCGCTGCTCGGCGACTCGTTTATGTCGCCGAGCCTCGCGGACATCACGGTGCCGTTCGTTAGCTCGTTCGAACGCTTCTGGACGACGCTCGGGATCCTGTGCGGCTGGGGCACGCTGATCCTGGGCCTGTCGTACTACGCGCGTTCGCGGATCGGAGTGCAGCGCTGGCGCCGGCTGCACCGGCTCACGGCCGTGGTGTGGCTCGCGTCGATCGCCCACGCCCTCGGCGAGGGCTCTGATGCCGGCGAGGCGTGGTTCCTGCTCGGAGCCGGAGCGCTCGTCGTGCCCGCGCTGACGCTGCTGGCCGTCCGCACCACCTCGACGAAGGGAGTGACCGCATGACCCATCCGCGCCTGATCGAGATGCGGCGCCGGATCGCGCGCATCCGACGGCTCGTGGCCATCTGCGCGGTCGCCGCCTTCATCGTCCTGTTCTCGACGATCTACGTCCAGATGGCCACCGGCCACGACCCGGTGCTGGCGACCACGACCGCGACCGCGAGCGCGACGTCCACCACCGGCTCTTCCACAGACTCGTCCACCACCGACTCGTCGGGCTCCGACTCGGAGCCCTCGGCGGTGACCACCGCGCAATCGTGACCGAGGCGAGCGACTCGTTCGCCTGCTTCGGCGGCACGTGCACGGTCCACGTCGGCGGCGACGGCTCGCGCGAAGCCGTCGCCGCCGCGCGACGCAGCCTGCTCGCCTGGCACGAGCGGTTCACGCGCTTCGACGCCGACAGCGAGCTGTCGCGCCTGAACGCCGACCCCCGCCCCGTCGTGCCCGCGACCCCGCTGATGGCGCGCTTCGCCGCCGCCGTCGCCCAGGCGGCGAAGCTCAGCGGCGGCCTCGTGGACGCGACGCTGCTCGGCGAGCTCGAGCGCGCCGGCTACCTCGACGACCTCGGGGCGCCGCTCGACCTCCCGACCGCGCTCAGCCACGCCCCTGCACGCCGCCCGGCGAGCGGCGGCCGTCCGCCCGTCATCGCGGTCGACTTCGGGGCGCTCACGATTCGCCGTGAGCCCGGCGTGCGGCTCGACGCCGGCGGGCTCGTGAAGGGCATGTTCGCCGACGTCCTGGCGGAGACGTTCCGCGGCCGGCCGCGCTTCGCGATCGACTGCGCGGGCGACCTCCGGATCGGCGGCGCCGCCCGGCGCGTGCAGGTGGCGAGCCCGTTCGACGGCCGCGTCATGCACGCCTGGCAGCTGGCCGACGTCGGCGTGGCGACGAGCGGCATCGGCCGCCGCAGCTGGCTCGATCGCGACGGACGGCCCGCGCACCACCTGCTCGACCCCGGCACCGGCCGCCCGGCGTTCACAGGCGTCGTGCAGGCCACGGCCGTCGCGCCGACAGCGCTCGAGGCCGAGGTGCGCGCCAAGGCGGCGGTGCTGAGCGGCCCGGACGGCGCGGCCGCCTGGCTCCCGCACGGCGGCGTCGTCGTGCTCGACGACGGCACCCACCACACGCAAGGATTGCCACCATGTCCCGCCGAGTCCGCCGCGCGCTCCTCTTCAGCGTCGTCCTGGTCGTCGTACTGATCGGCGGCGCGTTCGCCGCCTTCGCGCTCCGCGGCGGCGACGCCCCGCCCCCGCCGACGCTCTCGGACGACGAGGCGGCCGCCACCTCGACGCCCGATCCGTCGACCACCGCGTACGAGGTCGCGCAGGGCGGCGACGCCTTCGTCGGCTACCGCGTACGCGAGGAGTTCGCCGGCTTCGGCGTCAAGGACGCGGTCGGCCGAACGCCCGACGTGAGCGGCACCGCCACGGTCGAGCAGGACACGATCACCGCGGCGGACCTCGAGGCCGACCTCACAACCCTGGCCTCCGACGACGGCCGGCGCGACAACGCGCTGCGCGACCGCGGACTCGAGAGCGGCCGCTTCCCGGACGCCAGTTCGAGCTGACCGAGCCGGTCGACCTCTCGCGCAGGCGAACCACGGCCCGCGGCGAGCTCACGTTGCACGGCGAGACGAACCCGATTCGGGTGCGCCTGAGCTCGCAGCGGGTCGGCGACGGGATCGAGCTCGTCGGCTCATCCCGGATCGAGTTCGCCGACTTCGGCATCGAGCCGCCCAGCGTCGCCGGGTTCGTCACCGTCGAGGACCAGGGGACGCTCGAGTTCAAGCTGCGGCTAGCGCCGCGGTAGCTCTGCCAGCACGCGCGCGGCGATGCCCGACTGCGTCTCGCGGCCGTAGCCGTGGTCCGCACTGCGGGTCAGCACCGCGAGCGCGATCCGCTTCCCGTTGCGCTCGAGCAGCGCGACCTGATGGAAGATGCCGGTCCGCCAGCCGCCCTTGAACATGATGTGGAAGCGGCGCTCGCCGGCGACCGGCGCGATGCCCCAGCGCTGCGACGGCACGATCGAGGCGAGCAGGCCGCGGAAGTAGCCGCGGTGGCGGCGGGGCGTCATCCGGTCGATGCGCAGGAACAGCCGCGCCTGGTCGTACGCGGTGAGCTGCGCGTCGGCCCAGTTGAAGCCGACGGAGAAGTGCCGCATGCCGGCGTCACGCGCGATCGCCTGCAGCGCGCCCGCGCCCACGCGCGCGTAGATCGTGGTCGCCGCGTCGTTGTCGGAGTACGTGATCATCGGCCGCAGCAGCGCCCGCTCGTCCGCCGTCAACGCCCGGTCGCGGGCGTTGCGCAGAACCGCGAGCGCGAGCATCGCCTTGACGACGCTCGCCGAGTAATACGTGCGGTGGATGGCGACGCCTCGGATCCGGCCGGCGCCCGCGACGGCGAACGCCACGGTCCCGGCGCGGTGTTGCGCCCAGCGCTGCGCGTCCTCGATCCCGCCGGGCGCCACGAGCCGATCCGGACTGATCGGCGCCGCCGCCACGGCGCGCACGAGCGGGCGGGCCTCGGCCGTGGCCGGTCGCGTCGGCGCCTCGGCCACTGCCGTGATGATGAACGTCAAGACGAGGGCCGCGGCGAGCGCGCGCACGCGTGGAAGGGAAGCACGCGCCGCAGCGGAACGCGTTATGAAACCTCGCACTTTGCCGGGCTCAGGCTTCGGCGAGGCGCCCGAGGGCGTGCATCGGCGCGCGCAGCGCCCCGTAGAGCGACGCGTAGATCGCATACAGCTCGTCGTAGCGGCGCGCGCGCTCGGCGTCCGGCTCGGTGACCTCGTCCCGAAGCCGCACCCGCGCGCTGGCCCCGTCGACGTCCGCGAACACGCCGGCCGCGACGCCGCCGAGCAGCGCCGCCCCGTACGCCGGTCCCTCGTCGACCTCGGTGCGGCGGATCGCGCGGCCGTACACGTCGGCCTGGAGCCGCAGCCAGAGCGGCGAGCGGGCGCCGCCGCCCACCGCGCGCAGGTCGTCGTCCGGCGTGCCGAGGCCTCGCATCACCTCCAGCCCGTCGCGCATCGAGAACGCCACGCCCTCCATCACCGCCCGCGTCATGTGCGCCCGCCCGTGGCGGACGGTCAGCCCGACGAACCCGCCGCGCGCGTGCGGGTCAAGGTGCGGGCTGCGCTCGCCGGTCAGGTACGGGAGGAACAGGAGACCCTCCGCGCCCGGCTCGACGCTCGCGGCCTCGTCGACCAGATCCCCGAAGCTCGCTCCGCCGCCCAGCCGCTCCCGCCACCACGACAGCGACCCGCCCGCGGAGAGCGTGACCGCCATCAGGTGGAACGCGCCCGGCACGGCGTGGCAGAACGCGTGCACGCGACCGGACGGGTCGGGCGTGAACTCGTCGCGGTGCGCGAACAGCACGCCGCTGGTGCCGATCGAGGTCGATACCAACCCCTCGCGCACCACCCCCACCCCGACGGCGGCCGCCGCGTTGTCGCCGCCACCTGCAGCCACGGGCAACCCGCGCGGCAGGCCGAGATCGGCGGCCACGTCGTCGCGCAGCGTCGCCGTCACCTCCGGCCCTTCGTACACGCGCGGGAGCCACGACCGCGGGATCTCCAGCGCGTCCAGGATCTCGTCCGACCAGTCGCGCGCCCGCACGTCGAGCAGCAGCGTGCCGGACGCGTCGGACGCGTCGGTCGCTCGCTCGCCGGTCAGCTCGAACCGCACGTAGTCCTTCGGGAGCAGCACGCTCTCGACGCGCGCGTACGCGTCCGGCTCGTTGCGCGCCAGCCACAGGACCTTCGGCGCCTGGAAGCCGGTCAGCGCCGGGTTCCCAGCCAGCTCGAGCAGCCGCGCCTCACCCACCCGCGAGGTGATCTCGTTGCACTCGCCAGACGTCCGCTGGTCGTTCCACAGCAGCGCCGGCCGGATGACCGCGCCCGCGCCGTCGAGGAACACCGAGCCGTGCATCTGCCCGGTCACGCCGAGCCCGACGATCTCCTCGCCGACCGTCGCCGCCACCTCGCGCAGCACGCCCTTGCACGCCTCCCACCACTCGGCCGGCTGCTGCTCCGTCCAGCCCGGGCGCGGGGTCAGCAGCTCGTGCGGCCGCGTCGCCTCGGCGACCAGCTCGCCCTCGATCGTGACCGCGAGCGCACGCGTGCCGCTCGTGCCGACGTCGACTCCGACCAGAACCGCCACGGGCGCGCACCCTACCGGCGCGGCATCACCATCGCCTTGACGTTCGCGGGATCCTGGCGGCCCGCGTTGAGCGCCGCCTCCGCGTCGGCGAGCTCGTAGCGGCCCGTGACGATCGCCTCGGGGTCCACCCGGCCGTCGGCGACGAGCGCGATCGCGGTCGGGTACGTGTTCGCGTAGCGGAAGGTGCCGGTGAGCCAGATCTCGTGGTTCTGGATCAGCGACAGCGGCAATGTCGCCTCCTCCTCCGGGCCCATCCCGACGACGACCGCGGTGCCGGCCGGGCGCAGGGCGGCGATTCCGGCGGCCAGCGCGGCCGGGTGGCCGGAGCACTCGATCAGCGCGTCGACCTCGTCAAGCGGCTCGCCGGCCTGCAGCGTGCGGGTGGCGCCGGTGCGGCGCGCGAGCTCGAGCCGCGCCTCGCTGACGTCGGTGACCGTCACGTCGGTGGCGCCGAACGCCAGCGCGCACTGCTGCGCGAGCAAGCCGATCGGGCCCGCGCCGGTGACGAGCACGCGATCGCCCGGACTCACCCCGGCCTTCCGGCACGCCCAGATCCCGACCGACAGCGGCTCCATCAGCGCGCCCGCCTCGTCGGACACCGAGTCCGGCAGCGCGAACGCGAAGTCCTCGTGGATCGTCACGTAGTTCGCGAACGCGCCGTCGATCGGCGGCGTGGCGAAGAAGCGCACGTCGCGGCAGAGGTTGTAGCGGCCGGCGCGGCACTCGCGGCAGCGCCCGCACGGCACGCCGGGCTCGAGCGTGACGCGGTCGCCGACCGCGTGCTTGGTGACCTCGGGGCCGAGCGTGACGACACGGCCCGCCGACTCGTGCCCGAGCACCATCGGCGAGCGCACGATGTGCGAGCCGATGCGGCCGTGCTCGTAGTAGTGGACGTCCGATCCGCAGACCCCGACCGCCGCGATCTCGACGAGCACCTCGCGCGGCCCCGGCTCGGGCATGGCGCGCTCCTCGACCCGCAGGTCGCCCGGCGCGTACAGGACGGCGGCGCGGTTGTTCATCCCCCACGCACTCTACGCCCGCCCCGTGTGAGCGCGGCGCGCAGCTCGAAGGCGAGGCTGCGCGGCGTGGCCTCCGCGTCGCACGGGCCGTGCGCGCCTGCTCGCGTTTCCAGCGACCGCCTCCGCCGCCGACGTGCCGCCTGGCGCGACGTGGTCGGAGGCGACGATCCCGTCGACCGACGGCGTGAAGCTGCACGCCGACGTCCTGCGGCCACCGCACCCTCGCGCCCGGCGAGCGGACGCCGGTGATCCTCGCGATCGGCCCGTACCTCGGCCACGCGGGCCAGACCGGCGTCGTGGGCCCGGTGCAGGGGACGAGCTATGACCCGGTGGGCCCGTCGACCGGGCCGTCCGACCGCTTCCACGACCTCGTCGTCGGTGGCCGGCTGATGGAGCGCGGCTACACGTTCGTGATGGTCGACCTGCGCGGCTTCGGCGGCTCGACGGGCTGCCTCGACTGGGCCGGCCCGGGCGAGCAGGCCGACGTGGTCAAGGCGGTCGAGCGACGTAACACCGGGGCCGCTGCTCGACGAGCCCGCGTACACGACCGGCGTCGACGCTGCAGAGCGCCGAGTCGAGCGACTTCGTGCTTCCGCCGCCGATGAGCGCTCCGTAGAACGTCAACTGCGCTGGGTAAGGGAGCTGGGAGCGAGATCGCCCGGAGGATGCGCCGCTGGGCGGTGCATTTCGCCCCAAATTCGCGCGCTGCCAAAGGCGTTGGGGAGAAACGCACCGTAGGGGTGCGCAAGTCCCCAACGAGCCGGCGACGAGCACGGACTTGGGGAGAAATGCACCGCCTGCGCGCGAGGATTCGACCCTGCGCGGCGATCTAGCTCCGCCACCTCCCCTACCCAGCGCAGTTCGAAGTTTCGGACCGCCGCGCGCTTGAAATCCAAGGTAGTTGCGCGTACAATCAACTGCCATGAACCTCGCCGGCCTCCACCACATCACGATGATCACGGGCGATGCCCAGAAGAACGTCGACTTCTACGCCGGCGTGCTGGGCCTCCGCCTCGTCAAGAAGACCGTCAACTTCGACGCGCCCGAGGCGTACCACCTCTACTTCGGCGACGAGCAGGGCTCGCCGGGCTCGATCCTGACCTGGTTCGAGTTCGCCGGCGCGCCGCGCGGCCGCGCCGGGCTCGGGATGATCCACACGCTGAAGCTCGGCGTCGCATCCGAGGCCTCGCTCGACTTCTGGGCCGACCGCCTGCAGGCCGCCGGCTACCGCGCCGAGCGCGGCGACAACCGCCTTCGATTCGAGGACTACGACGGCCTCGGCCTCGAGCTCGTGATCTCCGACCAGGCGCCGCTGCGCGCCGAGCACCCCGAGATCCCGGCCGAGCATGCGATCTCCTCGCTCGAGGGCGCCCGCGCCTACTCCGAGTACGCGAACGTGCCGGAGGGCGTACTGACCGACGTGCTCGGCTTCACGCACCTCGGCGACGGCGCTTACGAGCTGAACGGCACCGAGCGCCGGTTCCGCTGGGCGTACGACCCGGCGCCCGCGACGGCCGGGCGCCAGGGCGCCGGCACCGTCCATCACATCGCCTGGGGGGCGCCCGACGACGAGCAGCTCGAGTGGCAGCGGCGGATCCGCGCCGCAGGCGCCTACGTGACCGAGGTCCGCGACCGCGACTACTTCCGCTCGATCTACTTCCGCGAGCCGCGCGGCGTGCTGTTCGAGATCGCCACGCTCGGCCCGGGCTTCGCCGTCGACGAGGACCCTGACCACCTCGGCGAGGAGCTGAAGCTCCCGGCCCAGCACGAGCACCTGCGCTCGCAGCTCGAGGCGTCGCTGACCCCGGTGGAGAACCCGCGCCGGGTGGCGGCGTGACTGAGCTGATCCATCGCGAGCGCCCGGCGGCCGGGGAGCCCGCCGGGCTGCTCGTGCTCCACCACGGCCGCGGCGCCGACGAACACGACCTGCTCGGGCTTGCCGACGTGCTCGACCCCGAGCGGCGGCTGCACGTCGTGACCCCGCGCGGCCCGCTCCAACTTCCGGGCTGGCCGGGGTACCACTGGTACGTCGTCCCGCGCGTCGGCTATCCCGATCCCGACACGTTCCACGCCGCGTACGACAGCCTCGCCGCCCTGCACGACGACCTGTGGGAGCGCACCGGCATCGGCGCAGACCGCACCGTGTTCGGCGGCTTCTCGATGGGCTCGGTGATGAGCTACTCGCTCGGGCTCGGCCCCGGCCGGCCGGCGCCCGCCGGAATCATGGCGCTGTCCGGCTTCGTCCCCACCGTCGACGGCTGGCAGCCCGACCTGGCGCGGGAGACGCGCGCCTTCATCGCCCACGGCCGCCAGGATCCGATCATGAACGTCGAGTTCGCCCGCCGCGCGCGCGAGCTGCTCGAGGGCGGCGGGCTGCCGGTGGAGTACCACGAGTCCGACGCCGGCCACCACATCGACCCCGCGCACGTCCCCGCGATCGTCGACTGGCTGCGCGGCACGCTCGACTAGTCTGCCGCGGGTGCCCTACGAGCCCGAGCGCCGCCACGCGCGTGAGGCGCTGGCCGGCGATCCGTCCCGAGCCGGCGCCCGCTCCCACTACCGAGCGATGGGGATCGACCCCGCGCGGCTGACCGGTCCGATCGTCGGCATCGGCTCGACCTGGACGGGCACGATGCCGTGCAACCTCACGCACCGCGAGCTGGCGGCGGCGGTCGCCCGCGGCGTCGAGCAGGCGGGCGGGGTGCCGCTCGAGTTCAACACGATCGCGGTCTCCGACAACCAGACGCAGGCGACGCCCGGCATGCGCGCCTCGCTCGTCTCGCGCGAGCTGATCGCCGACTCGATCGAGCTGATGGACATCGCGCACGACTTCGACGCGCTCGTCTGCATCGTCGGCTGCGACAAGACCGTCCCCGCGGCGCTGATGGCGCTCGCGCGCGTCGACAAGCCGGCGCTCGTGATCTACAGCGGGCCGATGCGCGCCGGCGCCTGGCGCGGCGACCGCGCGACGATCCTCGAGGTCTGGGAGGCGGTCGGCGCCTTCCACCTGGGCAGGATCGGCCGCGAGGACCTGGACGAGCTCGAGCGCGTCGCCTGCCCCGGTCCCGGCACCTGCGCCGGCCAGTTCACCGCCAACACGATGGGGCTGGCGGTCGAGTTCCTTGGGATCGCGCCGCTCGGCCACACGATGGTCCCGGCCGACGACCTCGACGAGCGCCGCCGCGCCGCCGCCGAGCACGGCGCGCTCGCGGTCCGGCTCGCGGCGGACGGCCCGACCGCGCGCAGCTTCCTCGACCGCCGCGCGCTCATCAACGCGATGGCCGGCATCGCTGCCACCGGCGGCTCCACCAACGGCCTGCTGCACCTGCTGGCGATCGCGCGCGAGAGCGGCGTCGAGCTCGAGCTCGACGAGCTGATCGAGATCAGCGCTCGCACGCCGGTGATCGGCGACCTCAGCCCGTCGGGTCGCCACGTGGCCACCGAGCTGCACGACGCCGGCGGCGCGCCGGTCGTGATCGGGGAGCTGATCCGCGCCGGGCTGATCGATGGCGCCGCGCCGACCGTCGGCGGCGGCACGCTCGCGGAGGCCACCGCCGCGGCGTCGGCGCCGGACGGCACGGTCGTGCACACGGCCGAGCGGCCGTTCAAGCCACCGGGCGGGCTGGTCTCGCTGCGCGGCAACCTCGCCCCCGAGGGCGCCGTGGTCAAGGTCTCCGGCACCGAGCGGCGGCGCCACGAGGGCCCCGCGCGCGTCTTCGAGTCCGAGGAGGCGTGCACCGCCGCGCTCGCGCAAGGCGCGATCATGGCGGGCGACGTGCTCGTGATCCGAAACGAGGGCCCGGCCGGCGGGCCGGGCATGCGCGAGATGCTGGGCGTGACGTCCGCAGTGGTCGGTGCCGGCCTCGGCGAGTCCGTCACGCTGGTCACGGACGGCCGCTTCTCCGGCGCCACGCGCGGGCTGATGGTCGGTCACGTGAGCCCGGAGTCGGTCCGCGGCGGCGCGATCGCCGCCGTGCGCGACGGCGAGCGGGTGACGATCGACATCGACGAGCGCGTGCTGCACGTCGACGTCCCCGCGGACGAGCTCGCCCGGCGGCTCGACAACTACTCCCCGCGGCCGCCGGCCTTCACGGGCGGCGTGCTCGGCCGCTACTGCGCGCTCGTCGGCTCGGCGTCGGACGGAGCGACGCTGGGATGAGCCGCTACCTCGTCACCGGCGCGTTCGGCGCGATCGGGGTGTGGACGATCCGCTCGCTGCTGGACCGCGGCCACGACGTCGTGAGCTTCGACGTCGGCGAGCAGGCGCCGCGGATGGCGATCGCGCTCTCGCCCGAGGAGACCGAGCGCGTCGTGCGCGTGCGGGCCGACATCACCGACCTCAACGTGGTCGAGCGGGCGCTCGACGAGCACGGGATCACGAACGTCATCCACCTGGCCGCGCTGCAGGTCCCGTTCGTGCGCGCGGACCCACCGCTCGGCGCCCGGGTCGACGTGCTCGGCACCGTCAACGTGTTCGAGGCCGTGCGCCGCCGGCGCGGCAGGATCGCCCCGCTCGTCTACGCCTCGTCGATCGCCGCGCTCGGCGAGGAGGAGCACCCGAGCACGCTCTACGGCGTGTTCAAGCGCGCCAACGAGGGCACCGGCGTGCGCTATTTCGCCGACTACGGCGTCTCGTCCATCGGCATCCGCCCGCACACCGTGTACGGACCGGCGCGCGACCAGGGCCTGACCTCGGCGCCGACCACCGCGCTGCTGGCCGCCGCGGCCGGCGTCCGGTACCACATCCCGTTCGGCGGCAGCGTGCAGATGCAGTACACGGCCGACGTCGGCGAGGCGTTCGTTAGGGCGACCGAGCTCGAGGGCTACGAGGGCGCGTCGGTGCACAACCTCGACGGGCCCGTCGTCTCGATGCCCGAGCTTCTCGAGCTGATCGCCGCCGCCGTCCCCGAGGCCGCGGGTCAGATCACCGCCGACAAGGACCCGCTGCCGTTCGCGCCCGGCGTCGACGGCAGCTCGTTCGTCGAGCTGATCGGCGGCTCGGTGATGCGCTCGATCGAGGCTGGGGTGACGGAGTCGCTCGAGCGCTTCCGCGAGCTGCTGGCCGACGGGCGCGTCAAGGCGCCCACGGCACACCGCGACGGAGCGTGAAGACGTGCAGCGGCGCGCCGGCCTCGACCGCCACGTCGACGGCCCGCCCCGGCCACTCGCTGTTGGCGGGGAACAGGTCCCAGTGGATCGGGACGAGGATCGAGGCGCCGATCTCGGTGGCGAGCGCGACCGCGTCGCGCTCGTCCATGTTGCCGACGAGGTCCTCCGCCTCGCGGTAGTACGTGCGGCCGTTGATCGGCAGCATCGCGACGTCGATCTCCAGCGGCGCCAGCGCCGAGCGCAGCGAGTCCGTGACGATCGTGTCGCCCGCGTGGTAGAGCCTCATTCCCTCGAGCTCGAGAACGTAGCCGACGAACCGCGGGTCGTCCGCGTAGCCCTCGGCGACCGTGCGCCCGTGGATGGCCGGGACGACCGTCAGCGAGCCGGCGCCAGGCAGGTCCAGCCGATCGCCGCGGTCCACGCCGGTGAACGCGACGTCCGGACACGCCTCCCGCACCAGCGGCTCGAGCGGCGCCGGCGCGACCACGGTGAGGCCGTCGCTGCGCGCGGCGACCTCCCGCAGCGAGTACGGGTCGAGGTGATCGATGTGCTCGTGGGTGACGAGCACCCAGTCGACGCCGGCCCCCAGCTCGTCCACGGGCGGCGGCGGATAGCCGCGCTCCTCGTGCTCGGCGAAGAACGGGTCGACGAGGATGGCGTGCCCGCCGATGTCGAAGCGGAACGAGGCCTGACCCAGCCAGGTGACGACGAGCGCCATCGCAGCGAACATAACGTGTGAGGCGATGCAGGCGCTGATCACCACCCCGCTCCAGGCCGGCTCGACCCGCACGGCCGCCGTCCCCGACCCCGCGCGGCGCCCCGGCGGACTGCTGATCCGCACGCTCGAAGTCGGCGTGTGCGGGACCGACCGCGAGATCGCGGCCGGCGAGTTCGGTTCACCGCCGCCCGGCGAGACCGACCTCATCCTCGGCCACGAGCTGCTCGGCGTCGTGGTCGAGGGCGGCGACGAGTTCGCCGAGGGCGACCTCGTGACCGCCACCGTGCGGCGCTCGTGCGGACACTGCACGGCGTGCGCCGAGGGCTCGCCCGACGCGTGCGACACCGGCGAGTACACCGAGCGCGGCATCACGGCGCTCCAGGGCTTCGCGAGCGAGCTGGTGGTCGAGGACCCCGAGCACCTCGTCGCCGTCCCGCGCGCGCTTGGACGGCTCGGGGTCCTGTCCGAGCCCGCATCGATCTGCGCCCGCGGCATCCGCCACGCGACCGCCATCGGCGAGCGCCAGCCGTGGGAGCCGGCACGCGCGCTGGTGATCGGCGCCGGTGCGATCGGGATGCTCGCCACGTACATGCTGCGGCTCGCCGGCCACGAGGTGTGGACCGCCGCGCGCAGCGATCCGTCGAGCGAGAAGGGCCGCCTCGTCGCCGCCTCCGGCGCGCGCTACGCCTCGACCGCCCAGGCGCCGCTCGAGAGCCTGCGCGACGAGACCGGCGGCTTCGACATCGTGATCGAGGCGGCCGGCAACGCCGAGATCATGGTCGAGGCGATGAGCGTGCTGCGCCGCAACGGCGTCGCCTGCCTGCTCGGGCTCGACGCCCACCCACACGAAGTCACGTTGGACGGCACCGTCCTCGGGCGCGACTTGGTGATCGAGAACCGCGTGGTATTCGGCAGCGTCAACGCCCACCGGACCGACTGGGCGGCCGCCGTCGGCGCGCTCGAGGCGATGCAGCAGCGCTGGCCGGAGGCGATGGAGCAGCTGGTCGGGCTCCGGGTGGAGCCCGACCGCTTCGCCGACGCCTTCGGCTTCCGCGGCGTCAAGGCGACCCTGCGGTTCGACTGAGTCGTCGTCTTTCGGCGTCAGGCGGCAGCGAGGCTGCGGCCGCTGCCCGCGTCGAACAGCTTGATCTGGCTGGTGTCAAGGCTCAGCTCGACCTCGGCGCCGGGAGCGGCCGTGCTCTCGGCGCTCAGCCGCGCCACGACCTGCTGGCCACCACCGTGCGACGGGAGATCCTCCAGCCCGGCGTCGGCGGCCAGCTCGTCCAGGTGGGGGGTGTGCATCTCCTCCTTAGTCTCCACGTCGAAGTACACGTACAGCTCCGAGCCCATCGACTCCACGACATCCACCCTGGTCCGGAACTTCATCCGGTCCGCGTGCTCCTCCTGCTCGACGGCCGCGTCCTCGAAGTGCTCGGGCCGCATGCCGACGATC
>JBKOYW010000478.1:0-6820 GCA_046744275.1 Actinomycetota bacterium | reverse complement strand
GCCTTGCCGTGCCGTGCCGATTGCGGGCCACGATGCCGAAGCTCGCCGGCATCCGCGCGCCGAGCGTCGCCGCGACCTCCTGGCGATCGTCATAGAGCCGCGCGAGGTCGATGCCGCCGTAGGGGTAGGCGCCGTTCGTCACCGCGGTGATCGCGGTGTTGTAGACCGGCGTCGTCACGGCCAGCCGGCCGACGGCGGGATCGAACGAGTACAGCGGCGGCGGCTCCGCGCCGTCGCGGAACGGCACGCCTGCCATCACCGCTCGCGCCGCGTTGGCGGCCATCCGCGAGGCGGCGAAGATCGCCTGCTTGTTCGACTGCGGCTTCGGCTTCAACTCATAGAAGAGGCCCGGCGCCACGCCCTCGCCCTCGGGGAGCTTGCGCTCGTACAGCTCGAAGCCCCGCTCCAGCATGTCCTTCGCCCACGCGGTGTCGGCCTGCGACGGCGCGAGCCGGCCGCCGGCCGCGATGCCGATCAGCGCCTGCTGGGCGAGCGCCCACTTCTTCATCTGGTGCCAGCGGCCGAAGCTGAACCCGGTGTCCCAGTTCAGGTAGCCGGCGTGCGTCCAGTAGCCCGCCAGCACGCGCCGCATCCACCGGCGCAGCAGCGCCTCGTCCGACGGCGACAGCGGCCGCATGCCGCGCGCCAGGGCGGCGTCGTAGAAGCGGACCACCGACGCGACGATGTTCGCGTACTCGGCCGAGTCGATGTTCAGCTGCGAGTGTGCCGGCCCGCCCGGGAGGTAGTGGAACTGCATGCCGGGCCCGAGTGACCCGGCCGTGCCCGGCTCGGGGCTGCGGATGCTGCGCACGAACTGCAGGAGCTGACCGCGCAGGTCGCGCTGGAGCCAGATCGGGTCGCCGGTAGCCTCCGAGGCGGCTGCGTAGACCTCCGCGTACCAGTTGATCTGGTTGAGCCGGAGGGTCGGGTAGCGCCAGTACGGCCCGTCGGCCACGCGCCGCAGCCGGTCCTGCATCAGCACCTGCACGGCGGGGTCGATCGCGAGCGCGTCGCGCGCCCGCCAGGCCATCGCCAGCGCGTCGGTGACCTCGCCGTCCACGACGAGGTGCTGCGCGGTCGCCTCGTCGCTCATCGACGCCACCCAGCCCGGCACGTGCGGCTGGCTCCCGGGAGGCGGGAACGGGACCGCCTCGACCCACGGCGGCGTCGTCATCAGCTTGGCCACGATGCTGCGGGCGCGCGCGTCCTGCCGTGCGGCGCCCTCGTGCCCGCGCGCCGCGGCGGCCGCGTGCAGCAGCAGCATGTTCGCGTTCATCATCGTGTCGACCGAAGGAGAGCCGGGCCGGTACTGGTCGAGCCGCGCGTTCCACGTGTCGTCGAGCCGCCGGCTCAGCTTGTCGGCGAAGTCCCAGTAGCCCGCCTCGTCCCACGCGAGCGCCGGCGCAGGCAGGGCGAACGTCAGGCCGGCCAGGACGGCGCCGGCCAGGAGCGCACGCATCAGCGCAGCCAGGTGCGCATGATCGCGTTCGTGAAGCCGAGGCCGTAGCGCAGCACGGCGGGCTTCTTCGAGTGCCCGTGGATCCGGCGGTCGACGGTCACGCCGACCTCCGTCGCCGGGACGCCCCGCTTGATCGCCTCGATCATGAACTCGGAGGTGTGGAACTGCTCCTGGCGCAGGACGAGCTGCGGCAGCACCGCCGCCCGCACCGCCCGGTAGCCGTTCGAGCAGTCCGAGACCCGCGTCCGCGTGATCGCCGACACGAGCCGGTTGAAGAAGATGATCCCCATCTCGCGCGCGACGTGGTTGGGCTCGGCGTGCCCGAGCACGCGCGAGCCGTGCGCCATGTCGACCGTCCCGTCGGCGACCGGCCCCACCAGCCGCTCCATCTCCTCCGGCCGGTGCTGGCCGTCGGCGTCTAGCGTCACGACGATGCGGGCCTCGGAGTCGACCATCAGGCGGTAGCCGGTACGCAGCGCGGCGCCGCCGCCGAGGTTGGTCACATGGCGTGCGACCGCGACACCGTGCTCGCGGGCGATATCCCCGGTGCGGTCACGTGACCCGTCATCCATTACCAGCACTGCCGTCTCCAACCCGCAGACGGTCGCAGGGATGCGCGGCAGGACCTGCCCGATGTTGTCCTCCTCGTTGTAGGCCGGGATCACGACCGCCACGCGATCACGGAAGCGCTCCGGGTACCCCGAGCGGCGGAACTCCTCCCACGCGATCCCCTCCAGCGTGGCGGACAGCTTGCGCTCGATCCGGCCGTTCTGCACGAGCGAGCGCATCGTGAGCAGGAACAGCGCGATGACCGAGAACACGGCGAGGCCGAGGATCCGGCCGCCGTTGCCGCGCTCGAACGAGAACAGCTCGAGCACCGAGTCGAGCAGGTCGGTGCCCGACACGATGAGCAGAGCGACGCCGGAGAACAGCAGCAGCAGGACGTCGCCGTTGCGGAGCGTGCGCCGGCGCCACGCCGCGAAGACGAGGAGCGCCGCGCCCAGGGCGAGGCCGACGATTCGGAGGGCGGACAGCTCCACGGCGCCCGCAGGATAGCGGCGGTTTCGGCGTCAACCACCGCCGTGGCCGGCCGATAACCCGGATATGAGCCTCTCGCACGCGACTCTCCGGCGGGCGGTCGCGTTCGCCTGCGCCTCCCTCGTCCTGCTCCCCGCCACGGCCAGCGGCAAGACCCTGGTCGGCACGCCCGGCAAGGACCGCCTCACGGGCGGCCAGAACGGCAACGTGATCAACGGCGACGGCGGCGGCGACGTGCTCATCGGCGGCGCCGGCGTGGACCGGCTGCTCGGCGAGTGGGGCGGCGACGACATGTTCGGCCACGGCGGCGACGACCACCTCGAGGGCAGCTCGGGCGGCGACATCCTCGACGGCGCCGACGGCAACGACAACCTGTCCGGCGGCTTCGGCGGCGACCGCATGACCGGCGGACCGGGCGACGACGTCATCGACGGCGGCGCCGCGGGCGACGACATCGACGCAGGGCCGGGCAACGACACCGTCCACGGCGGCACGGCGACCGACCGCATCCGCGGCGGCGAGGGCGACGACGTCATCCACTCCACCACCGGCGGCGACATCATCGACGCGGGCGAGGGCAACGACACGGTCTATGTCAACAACGGCACGGCGGTCGACACCGTCGACTGCGGCCCGGGCGTCGACACGCTGCACATCAACCCGTTCGCCATGCGCGGCGGCTGGTCGAACGCGCGGTCGCTGCGCGAGGGCCGGCTCGTCAACTGCGAGTCGGTCGTCGAGACCGCACCGATCGTCGATCCGACGAAGGGCGTGAAGGTGATGACGCCCGACCACGGCGGCGAGGCCCACGGCACCGACCTCAACGACAACCTGCTCGGCTCGTCCGGCGCCGACGTGATCGTCGGCCTCGGCGGCAACGACATCATCTGGGCCAACCGCAAGCCGGACGGCCGGAGCGTCGGTACCGACCGCGTCGAGGCCGGCGCGGGCGACGACATCGTCTACGGCGCATCGCGCGGCGGCACCACCCACATCGACGGCGGTGACGGCAACGACTACCTCCAGGGCGGCGGCGCCAGCGCCACGAACTTCATCACCGGCGGCGCGGGCGCGGACACGATCCGCCTGACCGGCGCCGGCTTCAACCGCGTCGACGCCGGCGAGGGCGACGACATCGTCTACGGCTATTCCAAGGACGCCGCGCGGATCGACTGCGGCCCCGGCCAGGACGTCGTCAAGATCGGCTTCAACCGCCGCATCCGCACGAGCAACTGCGAGAAGGTCACGAAGCGTTACAAGCGCTGACCGGTCAGGCTACGCTTCCGCCATGACTTCGAGGGACGCGCTGCGGCGGGCAGTGGCGGTCGCCTGCGGCGCGGTGGCGTTGGTCCCGGCCACCGCGGCGGCGAAGACGCTCGTCGGCACGCCCGGGAAGGACCGCCTGGTCGGCGGGCCGAACGGCAACCATGTCATCAACGGCGACGGCGGCGGCGACACGATCATCGGCGGCCCCGGCCTCGACCGGCTGCTCGGCGAGTGGGGCGGCGACGACGTGTTCGGCCGCGCCGGCGACGACTACATCGACGGCGGCTCGGGCGGCGACCTGCTGGACGCGGCCGAGGGCAACGACACGGTCTACGGCGGCTTCGGCGGCGACAAGATCATCGGCTTCGACGGCAACGACTACCTCGACGGCGGTGCTGCCGGCGACGACATCGACGCCGGGCCCGGCGACGACATCGTCCACGGCGGCACGGGCAGCGACGACATCCGCGGCGGCACCGGCAACGACGCCCTCTACTCCACGAGCAGCGGCGACAACATCGACGCCGGCGCAGGCGACGACGCGGTCTACGTCAACAACGGCACGGCGGTCAAGACCGTCGACTGCGGCCCGGGGGTCGACACCCTGCACATCAACCCGCGCGACATGCGCGGCGGCTTCTCGAACCAGCGCTCGATCCGGCACGGCGAGATCAAGGCCGAGACGTGCGAGAGCATCCTCGAGGTCCCGCCGCCGCCCGACCCGACGAAGGGCGTCAAGCGGATCACGCGCAGGAAGGGCGGCCGCGCCAAGGGCTCGGAGCGCAACGACAACCTGCTCGGCGGCCCCGGGCCGGACACCCTGATCGGCCTCGGCGGCGACGACATCATGTGGGGCAACCGCAAGCCCGAGGGGACGAGCCGCGGGATCGACCGGATCGACGCGGGCGACGGCAACGACACCGTGTACGGCGCCTCGCGCGGCGGCAACAACCGCATCAACGGCGGCGGCGGCAACGACTACCTGCAGGGCGGCGGCGTCACCTCGACCAACGCGATCAGCGGCGGCGGCGGGTTCGACACGATCCGCGTTGTCGGCCGCGGCTACAACCGCGTCAACGCCGGCCCGGGCGACGACATCGTGTACGCGTACGGGAAGGACCGCGTCCGGATCGACTGCGGACCCGGAAACGACACGGTGAAGATCGGCTTCAACCGCGGCGTCACCACGCGCCGCTGCGAGACGGTCACGAAGCGCTACAGGAACTAGACGCGTCAGCGAGACGTCCGCGGATGATCGCGGCCGCCGACGCGGCGCGCTCCCTCACGGCCGTCCGGCACAGCCGTCGAGGTCACGGTCACGCACGAGTAGCCGAGGAGCTGACGCCCGCCGGGGTCCTAGAATCGGCGCCCAATGGGGCGTATCCGGACGCTGCCAGAGCGCCACGGCCGCGTCGTCCTCGTGGTGCTCGGCCTCATCCTGCTCGCGGGCTTCGCGCTGCGGCTGATCGGGGTCGTCGACCCGATCGACTCCTCCTACCAGGGGGCCGATGCTGCGCGCTACGAGCGGATCGCCGCGCTGCTGTACACCGACCAGGAGTTCGCCGTGCCGGGCTCCGACGCGCCCTACGACTGGTCGCCCGGCGCGCCGCTGTTGTACGCCGGGATCTACTACCTCACGGGCGGCGTGCACCCGGGTCTCGGGCGGCTGGCGATCGCGCTGCTCGGGCTCGTGACGATCGTCATCTGCTACCTGCTCGGCCGCCGGCTGAGCGGCGCGGCGGGCGGCCTCATCGCCGCGCTGCTCGCAGCGACGTATCCCGCTTTCGTGTTCAACACCGGCCGGCTGCTGAGCGAGCCGCTGGCCGAGGTGACGGTCCCTGGCGCGGTGCTCGCGTTCCTGTGGGCGCTCGAGAAGCGCAGCGTCTGGGCCTGGCTCGTCCCGGGCGCGCTGATCGGCGCGAGCGCGCTCGTGCGCCCCGAGTACCTGCTGTTCGGGATCGCGCTCGCGCTGCTGGCGCTGGTGAAGGTCGGCTTCGACCGCGGCGTGCGCTCCGGCGTCGCCGCCGGCGTGGTGCTCGCCGCCGCGTTCGCGGCGCCGATCGCGCCCTGGGCGATCCACGTGTCGAGCGAGGAAGGGCGGTTCGTCCCGGTCACGACAGGTGCCGGCAAGGCGCTCTTCATCGGCTCCTACCTGCCGGGCGACGGCATCCACGACCGCGTGAAGATCGAGCTGATGGAGCGCTACCTCGGCATGCGCGACGTCACGCCCGAGCAGCGCGCGAGGCAGCCGATGGAACCGCTGCTGGACCGCGTCGCCGCGCGCTACCCGGACCTCCCGCGTGACGCTGCGCTGAACCGGATCGGCCGCGAGAACCTGAGCCGCTACATCCGCGAGCAGCCCGTCGCGGTGGCGCGCATGATGGCCGACAAGATGCGCTGGATGTGGCGCGGCTCGAGCGGCGCGGTGCTGTCGCCCGCTGCGGTCGTGCTCCAGATCCTGATCATCGCCTTCGCCGTCGTCGGGCTGGCGCTGCTCGCCTGGCGGCGCCGGTTCGAAGCGCTGCTGCTCGGTGGGCTGATCCTCGGCCTGACCGTGTTCTCCGGCATCATGCTCGCCGCGCCGCGGCGCAACCTCGCACTGATGCCGCTGGTGATGACGCTGGCGTCGACCGGGCTGGTGTACGTCGTGGTGCGCGCGCGGGCGGCTGCGCAGACCCGCGGGCTGCAGCCGAGGCTCGACCCGTGACGGCGATCACCGCCACCACTCCGCGCACCTGGGCGGCCGGGCTGGCCGACCGCCACGGCGGCCGGGTCGTGCTGATCGCGCTCGCCGCGATCGTCGTGCTCGGCCTCGCACTGCGCGTCGAGTCGGCGCTCGAGCCGCTCGACGTGCGGCCCGGCACCGACTCCGCGGTCTACGCGTCGGTCGCCGAGCAGCTCTACGACCACCAGCGTTTCGCGCTGCCCGGCAGCGCCAGTCCGTACGACTGGTCGCCCGGCGCGCCGCTGTTCTACGCCGCTGTCTACTACGCGACCGGCGGCGTGCATCCCGGGGCCGTGCGGCTCGTCGTCGCGCTGCTGGGCGCGCTGACGATC
>JBKOYW010000502.1:0-4097 GCA_046744275.1 Actinomycetota bacterium | reverse complement strand
GCCGAGCACGACGTCGTCGAGCGCGACGCCGGCCGCCGCGACCCGCTCGCGCGAGCGGGCGAAGC
The DNA here is from genome assembly GCA_046744275.1 of Actinomycetota bacterium. Lineage (GTDB taxonomy): Bacteria > Actinomycetota > Thermoleophilia > Solirubrobacterales > Solirubrobacteraceae > DASSUW01. The sequence goes on along the minus strand of JBKOYW010000502.1, from coordinate 4,032 downwards.
CGCGGACCTCATGCCCGCCGGCGTGCAGCAGAGGCACCAGCGCGGCGCCCACGTAGCCGGACACGCCGGTGACCAGGAGACGCATCCTCAGCCGCTCCCCGATCGCGGGAAACGAAAAACGCCGAGGGTGCGAAGTCGGCACGTCGCAGGCAGCAGGTTTTTCATCCGTTTGGAGGGTATTTGCGGGGAAGACCAGAACTCTGTGCGATTTGCGGAGAAGCGGGTTGCAGCCCCCTGCAGGAATGGCTTTGCTGCCTGAGTCCTGTGACGGTCCGGTGAAGGGAAAGGCTCGGCGGTGGACGCACGCGGTAAAGGGCGCAAGGTGACCTGCGATGACTGCTTCTTCGGTAGGAACGGGCTGTGCGCGCTGCAGCTCGACCAGCCGTGCGCGACCTTCCGGCCGGACACGCCGGAGGGGCTCCGCCCGCCGAGCCAGATGCGCTTCGTGTTCCGCCAGGAGCGGCGGCGCCAGGCAGCCTGGCAGTTCCCTGACGCGCAGCAGCAGGCGGCATTGCACGCGTAAGCTCCACAGCGTGGACCTGAGGGTGCTGGGCAAGTCCCCTGCCTGGCAGGACGCCGGCGGGGCGTGCAGCGGCTATCTCGTCGTGGCAGACGGGACGCGGGTGCTGCTCGACTGCGGCAGCGGCGTGTTCGGCAAGCTGCGCAGCGTCGTCGACTACGCGGAGGTCGACGCCGTGGTGGTCTCGCACCTGCACGCCGACCACATCCTCGACCTCGTGCCCTACGCCTCGGGGCTGACCTATGCGCCGCGCCACCAGCCCGTGCCGGTCGACGGCTGGCCGGGGACCGACGACCCGCCGCGCCCGCGGCTGCTCGCTCCGCCGGGCGCGCGCGACGTCTTCCGGCGCCTGTGCGCCGCGTCCGGGATGCGCGAGAAGCACATCGAGACGGCGTTCGCGCTCGAGGAGTACGACCCCGCGAAGCCGGTCCAGGTCGGCTCGCTCGAGGTGAGCTTCCAGCCCGTGCCGCACTTCCTGCCGACGCAGGCGGTCGGGGTCGCCGCCGGCGCGCACCGGCTCACGTACAGCGCCGACTCCTCGCCGAGCGAGGACCTGTGCGCCTTCGCGCGCGACACCGACCTGCTGCTGATCGAGGCCACGCTGCCGCGGCCGGAGCGCGAGGGCCCGCGCGGGCATATGACGCCGGAGGAGGCGGGCGAGCACGGCCGGCGCGCCGGCGCGCGCCGGCTCGTCCTGACCCACATCTCGGACGAGCTCGACGCCGAGTGGGCGCGCCGCGAGGCCGAGCGCGGCTTCGGCGGGCCGGTCGAGGTGGCCCGCGAGGGCGCCGTCTACACGCTCTGATCAGTCAAGCGGCGGGCCGTTTACGCCGATCTATCCCTGGTGACCGGCGCCGAGGCAACCGCGATCGACGGAGTGCGACTGCTGTCGCACCGTCCGTCCGTGCTCTACAAGGTCGAGCACCTGGCGACCGAGCCGGTCGAGGGCGACCTCGCCGTGGACGGCCTCGTGCTGGCCGGCCCTGGCTGGAGCGAGAAGCTGCGAGAGCTGCTGAAGACCGTCTCGGCGTCCGAGCGCGCGTGCCTGTTCGCGCTCCGTCTGTCCGACGACCAGGCGCTGCCGCTGCCGGCCGAGACGCTGCTCGACCGCGCGCGGACCGACTGGTTCCCCGACTTCCTGTCGCACGGTCAGATGAAGCCGCACTTCCAGCCGATCGTGGAGCTGGCCACGGGCCGCGTCTACGGCCGCGAGGCACTGATGCGCGGCCGCCTGGGGGCGGTCGAGGTCCGTGGCGGCGAGCTGCTGGCCGCCGCCGAAGCGCACGACGCGCTGTTCTCGTTCGACTACCGGGCCCGCACCGCGGCGCTGGAGGTCGGGCTGCCGCTGCTCCCCGAGGGCGAGGTGCTGTTCGTCAACCTCGACCCGCGTGCCGCGCTCGACGTCGAGTCGACCGTGCGCACCACGTGGCCGGTCGTCGCGCGGATGAACGCCGACCCGTCGCACATCTGCATCGAGGTCGTCAAGCCGGAGCGCTGCGCAGACCGCGACCTGCTGGCCGACATGGTCGAGGCACACCGCAAGCGCGGCGCCCAGATCGCGCTCGACGACCTGTCGTGCGGGACCGACGCGCTGCTCTGCCTGGAGCTGCTCCGCCCCGACGTGGCGAAGATCGACATGGCGCTCACCCAGGGCATCCAGCACTCCGAGGCGCGCCGCAAGCTGATCGCCGCGCTGGTCGAGCTCGCGCACGAGATGGGCGCGAAGGTCGTCGCCGAGGGGATCGAGCGCGTCGACGAGTTCCAGACCATGCTCGAGCTCGGCGTCGACCTCGGCCAGGGCTTCTACTTCGGCCAGCCGACCGAGCGGCCGATGGCTGTCGATCCGCGGGTCTTCGCGAAGCGCGTCTCCTAGAGATGATCTGATAGCAAGTCTGATATCTTGCTATCCATGCGAGATCGAACTCCCCTCTACGTGCGCCTCCCGAAGCCGGAAGCCGAGCGGCTCGACCGCGCTGCGTTCGAGCTCAAGACCTCCAAGCAGGACCTCGTCGCCGGCCTCGTCGCCGCCTACGGCGACCTCGACACCCTCCGCCGCGTGACCGTCGAGACCCTCGACGACGGGCTCGCCATCGGGCACGCGGCGTTCCGGCCCTTCTCCCCGCCGGACGTGCTGACCGTGGCCGAGCTCGCGAGCTGGCTCCAGGTCGACGAGCAGGCGGTCGCCGAGCTCGCGGAGCAGGGCGAGCTGCCCGGCCGCAAGCTGGCCGGCGAGTGGCGCTTCGCGCGCGACGCCGTGCTCGACTGGCTCGCCCGGCGCTAGGTACTAGCCTTCCGCTCGTGGCTCACGAGCGGGATCTGTTCGCCAACTTCGAGCGCATGCGGCGCGAGATGGACGAGCTGTTCGGCGACGTCTTCGACCGCCGCCTGGCGCCGAGCCGCCGCGGCGGCTTCTCGCCCGCCGTCGACGTCTACTACACGGCCGATCCGCCGCGGGCCGTGGTGCGAGCCGACCTGGCCGGGATCGATCCGTCGGAGATCGAACTGCAGATCCGCGGCCGCGAGCTCGTGCTGGCCGGCCACCGCAAGCCGGAGGGCGGGCAGGAGCGCGTCTACCAGCAGCTCGAGATCGAGCACGGGCCGTTCCGGCGCGTCGTCGCGCTCGGCGTCGACGTCGACTCCGACGCTGCCAGCGCCTCATACGAGGACGGGATGCTCACGGTCGAGCTGCCGCTCGCCCGCCCGGCCGAGGCGCGCAGCGTGCCGATCCAGCAGCGCAGCGAGGAAGAATGATCGAGGTCGTGGGGGGCGACGGGGAGTATGCGTCCCCGGACGCTGGTCTGCCCGCCGAGCTGCCCGTCCTCCCGCTGCGCGACAGCGTCACGTTCCCCGACACGCTGACGCCGCTGGCGATTGGGCAGGAGCGCTCGGTCCGGCTCGTCAACGACGTCCTGGTCGGCAACCGGATGCTCGTGATGGTCGCCAGCCGCGAGCCGGAGGTCGACACGCCGGGTCCCGACCAGCTCTACGACATCGGCGTCGCCGGCATGGTCGCGCGCATGCTCAAGGTGCCCGACGGCTCGCTGCGGATCCTCGTCCAGGGCGGCCAGCGCGTGAAGGTCGACGAGTGGGTCGGCATCACGCCCTACATCACCGCACGGGTCACCGAGCTGCCCGACGTGGTCGAGGAAGGGCCGGAGCTGACCGCGCTGATGCGCAACGTCCAGCAGACGTTCAGCCAGATCATCGAGGAGGTCCCGTATCTCCCCGAGGAGCTCCAGATGGCGGTCGCGAACCTCGAGGACCCGTCTGCGCTCAGCCACCTGATTGCCGGCGCGCTGCGCATCGGCAGCGAGGAGCGCCAGGCGCTGCTGGAGGAGGTCGACGTCGGCAAGCGGCTCAGGCGCCTCTCGGAGATCCTCGCGCGCGAGCTCGACATCGTCGCCATCGGCTCGAAGATCCAGAGCCAGGTCAACGCCGAGATGGAGAAGGGCCAGCGCGAGTGGGTCCTGCGCCAGCAGATGAAGGCGATCCAGGAGGAGCTCGGCGAGCAG
>JBKOYW010000456.1:0-8935 GCA_046744275.1 Actinomycetota bacterium | reverse complement strand
CCGCCGGGGCGGGGTGCGGCGGCGACGACGACGACTCGGACGGCGGTGGCGGCGCTGCCTCCGGCGGCGGCGACACCGGCGAGACCATCACGATGTGGACCCGGGCCGCCACGCAGACCCAGAGCGAGCGGCTCGTCAAGGCCTACAACGCGAGCCACAAGAACCAGGTCGAGCTCACCGTCATCCCGACGGACAACTACCAGGCGCGCGTCGCGGCGGCGGCCGGCGGCAAGAACCTGCCGGACGTGTTCGCCTCCGACGTCATCTACGCGCCCAACTACACCTCCCAGGGCCTGTATCTGGACATCACCGACCGCATCGACTCGCTCGAGTTCGCGGACAGCCTGGCGCCCGCGCACATGCGGCTCGGCACGTACGAGGACGCCAAGTACACCGTCCCGCACACGCTCGACCTGTCGGTGATCTTCTACAACAAGGACCTCTACAAGAAGGCCGGCCTTGGATCCCGAGGCGCCGCCGACGACGCTGAACGAGATGGCCGAGCACGGCCGATCCGGGAGAAGATCGGCGGCAAGACCTACGGCACCTTCTTCGGCGGCAACTGCCCCGGCTGATTCGTGTTCACGTTCTGGCCGTCGGTCTGGGCCGCGGGCGGCGACATCATGAACGAGGACGGGACCGATCGACGATCCCAACGTGGCCGCCACGTTCCAGATCTACAACGACCTGGTCAAGGACGACGTCGTGTTCCCGGGCTACAAGACCGAGGCTGGGCCGACGTGGACCGGCTTCTTCGGCAAGGGCAACATCGGCGTCATGCCGATGCCCTCCACGACGCTCGGCCTCATGCCCAAGGACATGGACATCGGCGTCTCCCCGATCCCCGGGCCGGACGGCGGCGAGTCGACGTTCGTGGGCGGCGACGTGATCGGCATCTCCTCCACCACCGACAAGGAGGACGCGGCCTGGGACTTCGTCAGGTGGACGCTGTCCGAGGAGGCGCAGGTGCAGATCCTGGCCAAGAACAAGGACGTCGTGGCCCGGACCGACCTCGCGAACAACGAGTACTCGGCCGCCGACCCGCGCGTGGTGACGATCAACGAGCTCGTCGAGAAGGGCGAGACGCCGTACTCGCTCAACTTCGGCGCCACGTACAACGACCCGACCGGGCCGTGGCTGAAGGTCGCGCGCGACGCGGTCTTCGGCGACGACGTCGAGGGCGCCTTGTCGAGCGGCAAGGAGTCGATCACCGCCTCGCTGGCGCAGCAGTGAGGCTGGGGGCGGCGTGACCACGCGGACGATGGCTGCGCGGGTCACGCGCGCCCCTGCGCGACGCACCCTGGCGACGCGACGGAGCCTCGCGGGGATCGGGTACGCGGCGCCGACGGCGGTGATCGTCGGAGTCTTCTTCCTGGTGCCGCTGGTGCTCGTGTTCTGGATGTCGATGAACCGCTGGCGAATCCTGGGCTCGCCGACGTTCAACTTCCCCGACAACTACACGAAGATCCCGGACAACCAGCTGTTCCTGGACTCGGTGACGTTCACGCTGAAGTACACGGCGATCACCACGGTCCTGCTGTCCGGGATCGCGCTCGCGCTGGCGCTGTCGGTCCAGAACTCGCGTCCAGGAGTCGGCCTGTTCCGGACGGCGTACTTCCTGCCAGGCGCGGTCGGCTTCGCGGCCGCCTCACTGCTGTTCTACGGCTTCTACAGCCAGAGCGGGCCGCTCGACGAGCTGCTCATGAACCTGGGGATCACGGACGAGCCGATCAAATGGCTGGGCACGCCGAACGCGGCGCTGTTCTCGACGATCGGGATGGTGATCTGGCGCTTCGCCGGCTTCAACATGCTGATCCTGCTGACCGGCCTGCAGGCGATCCCGCTCGAGGTCTACGAGGCGGCGCGGTCGGACGGCGCGAGCCGCTGGCAGATGTTCCGCTACATCACGCTGCCGCTGCTGCGGCCGACGATCGCGCTGATGCTGGTGCTCAGCATCACCGGCTCGCTGCTGGCCTTCGACCAGTTCTTCATCCTCACCCGCGGCGGCCCGGACGGGACCACGGTGAGCATGGTCATGGTCATCTTCCGCGAGGGCTTCACGCGCTTCGACCTCGGCTCGGCGGCGGCGATCTCGGTGCTGCTGCTGATCGTGCTGGTGATCCTGAACGTGATCCAGCTGCGCGTCCTCGGGAGGGAGCGATGAGGGCCGGCTGGTACTCGACGGGCGCCGCGCTCTCGATCCTGTTCCTGTTCCCGCTGCTGTGGGGCGGCTACGAGTCGGTCCAGGGCCAGGCGGGCAGCGGCCAGGAGAGCGGGTTCGGATTCGGCAACTACACGCGGATGGCGGAGTACGGCGAGGGCATCGCGACGTACCTCGCCAACACCGCGGCCGTGTCGGCGATGACGGTGGTCGGGACGCTGGTCGTGTCGGCGCTCGGCGGCTACGCGTTCGCGCGCTTCCGCTTCCCCGGCAAGGAGGTGCTGTTCCTGGCCACGCTCGCGATCCTGATGGTCCCGTACGCGACGATCCTGATCCCGCTGTACGTGGTGCTCGGGCATCTCGGGCTGCAGAACTCGCTGGTCGGGCTCAGCCTCGTGATGATCATGTTCCAGCTGCCGTTCGCGATCTTCATGATGCGCAACTCGTTCGAGGCGATCCCGCGCGAGCTCGAGGAGGCGGCGCTGGTGGACGGCTGCACGTCGCTGTCGGCGCTGCGGCGCATCCTGCTGCGGGCGGTGCGGCCGGGGCTCATCACCGTCGGTCTGTTCGCGTTCCTCGCGTCGTGGAACGACTTCTTCGCGCCGCTGATCCTGCTCAGCGACGGCTCCAAGTTCACGCTTCCGGTGGCGGTCGTCGCGATGCGAGAGCGCTCGTTCGGGGCGATCGACTACGGGGCGCTGGAGGCCGGGGTGATGGTGATGGCACTCCCCTGCGTGATCCTCTTCCTGGTCCTCCAGCGCCATTACGTGCAGGGCTTCACGTCAGGAGCGCTCCGTGGCTGAACCTGTCGCTCCATCCCGCGGGACGCTGAGACCGCTCACCGACGTCCGCCTCGATGGCGGTTTCTGGGGCGCGCGGCAGGAGCTCAACGCCGAGGTGCTCATTCCGCACTGCCACTCGTGGGAGACGCGGCTCGGCTGGATCGACAACTTCCGTGACCCGCACGGCGAGCGCGGGCGCGAGTTCGCCGATTCGGACGTCTACAAGATGGTCGAGGCGATGGCGTGGGAGGTCGGCCGGTCGGGCGATGCCGGGCTCGATCGCCAGATCGGAGACATCGCCGACAAGATGGTCGGCGCCCAGGAGGACGACGGCTACCTCAACACGCGCTTCGGTCACCGCGGGCTCGAGCACCGCTACACCGACCTCGAGTGGGGCCACGAGCTCTACTGCTACGGGCACATGATCCAGGCCGCGGTGGCGCGGCTGCGCACGCGCGGCGAGGACCGCTTCACCGAGATCACGCGTCGCGCCGCCGACCACGTGTGCGACGCGTTCGGCGACGACGGCAACCAGGGCGTGTGCGGGCACCCGGAGATCGAGATGGCGCTCGTCGAGCTGTACCGGGCGACCGGCGACGAGCGCTACCTCGAGCAGGCGCGGCGGTTCGTCGAGCGGCGCGGGCGGCCGGCGCTCGCCGACATCGAGCGCGGCCGGACCTACTTCCAGGACGACATGCCGATCCGCGAGGCGGACGCCTTCCGCGGCCACGCCGTACGCGCGCTCTACCTCGCCAGCGGCGCCGTCGACCTCGCGATCGAGACCGGCGACGGCGAGCTGCTGGCGGCGATCGAACGCCAGTGGGAGCGCACGATCTCCGCCCGCACCTACCTAACGGGCGGCATGGGATCGCGCCACTCCGACGAGTCGTTCGGCGAGGACTTCGAGCTGCCGCCCGATCGCGCGTACTCGGAGACGTGCGCCGGCGTGGCCTCCGTGCAGCTCGCCTGGCGGCTGCTGCTGGCGACCGGCGACGTGCGCTACGCCGACCAGATCGAGCGCACGCTCTACAACGTCGTCGCGACGTCGCCGGCGCTTGACGGCTCCGGCTTCTTCTACGCGAACCCGCTACACCAGCGCGTCCCCGGCGAGGCGCCGGACCCGGACGCCGAGAGCCCGCGCGCCGCTTCGAGCCTGCGCGCGCCGTGGTTCCACGTGTCGTGCTGCCCGACCAACGTGGCGCGCACGTTCGCGAGCCTCGCCGGCTACGTGGCGACCGCGGACGACCGCGGCGTGCAGCTGCACCAGCTCGTGCCGTGCACGGTGCGGACGGGGCCGGTCGCGCTGCGTGTCGAGACGGGCTACCCGTGGTCGGGCGAGGTCGTCGTGCGCATCGAGGCGACCGGCGACGAGCCGTGGCGGCTCGCCGTACGCGTGCCGGCGTGGGCGGGCGAGGCCGTGCTCGTCGACCGCGGGCACCGCCGCCCGGTGGGATCCGGCTACGCGGCCGTGGACGCGACGTGGCGGGTGGGCGACGAGGTGCGGCTCGAGCTGCCGATGCGCCCGCGCTGGACGCACCCCGACCCGCGCGTGGACGCGGTCCGCGGCTGCGTCGCGGTCGAGCGCGGCCCGATCGTCTACTGCCTCGAGTCGACCGACCAGGAGGCCGGCGTCTCGCTCGCCGAGGTGCTTGCCGATGCGTCTGACGGCCTCGCCGACGAGGGCACCGACGACGCGCTCGACGGCGCGATCGTCGTCGGCTCGGGCGGGCGGCGGTTCGACGGCGGCGCGGCGCAGCTGACGTTCATCCCGTACCACGCATGGGGGAACCGGGGGCTCTCGACGATGCGGGTCTGGGTGCCCGAGGCCTGAGAGCGGCTGGGGTCGGCCGGTCGCCCCCGCCTCCTCCGCGTCCGGGCGGGAGCGGAGGCGATCACTACTGCCTGCCGGTCAGGCTTCGGTCTCGATCGGGAGTGCGCGCCCGAGCACCTTTCCCTCGTACGCGAACGGCTTCTCGCGCAGCGCGCGCACGAAGTTGGGGATGCTCTCGCGCCGAAGGCTTCCGCCGTGCATCCCGTGGATCCAGTCCGGGTCCAGGCGCTCGATCCGGTCGACCACGTGGCGGACGGGGTCCTCGTGGGCGAAGATCCCGATCTCCCGGTAGAACGCGCACATCTCAGCGCCGAGGTTCTCGGTCACCACTGGGGGCTGGTCGCCCGGCTGGATGAAGAGGTCCGAGGGGAACATGCTCTTTGTCTTCTCCTCGAACAGCATCATCGAGTCCCAGTGGTGGACGTGCGGCGTCTCCAGGAAGCGGAGCTTGTGCTGTCCGAGGTCGATCACGTCGCCGTCCTCGTGGCCCTCCACGCGGCCGCGGTAGTTCCAGCCGCTCAGGTTTAGCTGCACGCTCGCCACGGAGCACGCCAGGGCCGAGCCGGGGGCCCCCTCGAGGAAGCGGTCCATCCCGCCGCACTCGTCGGCCTCGAAGTGCAGCAGGATCACGTATTCGAGCCGGCCGGGGTCCAGCACCTCGGCGACGGCGTCGCGGACGTCGTCGTACATCGCGTACATGCCCGTATGGATGAGCGCCGCGCGGTCGTCGTCGATCAGGAACTGGTTGAACTGGAAGTCGAAGCCGTCGGAGTAGGTGGTGGAGATCCGGTAGATCCCGTCGACGATCTCATCGATCCGCGCCACGGCCGGCTCCTCTCGCGTCGTCCGTGCCAGATGACCCTACAGGCACCGCGCATGGCGATCCCCCGAACCACCGCCGCCGCCGTCGGAACGCCCGGCGCGCTGGCCTCTGTCGCCGCCTCGCATGGCGACGAAGGCCACGGTCACCGTCGGGATCGGATCCCCCGCGAGCGCATCAGCATCCAGCTCTTCACTCTGCGGGACCAGCTCGCGGTGGACTTCGAGGGCACGCTTCAGGCGCTGAGCGAGATCGGCTACCGGCGCGTCGAGCACGCGGGATTCGTCGGTCGCACCGTGACGCAGTTCAAGGCGGCCCTGGACGCCGCGGACATACGGGCAACCTCGGGCCACGTGCTGATCCCGCAGCCGTTCGACTCCTCGGCGTGGAGTGCCTCGCTCCAGGACGCGCTCACCCTCGGGTCCCGCTACATCGTGCACCCGTTCTTCGGGATCAACTTCGGGACGGGCGAGGTCGTCCGCGACTCCGCCACCTGGGCGGCGTTCGCGCACGACCTCAACCGGGCCGGGCAGATGGCGAGGCGCGTGGGGCTGGCGCTCGGCTATCACAATCACAACTGGGAGTTCTTCCGCCTCACCGACGACCCGTCGAGGACCGCGTTCGACGTCCTCGCGGAGGAGACCGATCCGCGCTATGTCCACTTCGAGCTGGACCTGTTCTGGGCATGGCGCGGCGCGCACGACCCGGTCGACATCCTCGAGCGGCTCCGGCGGCGCGTCCGCCAGTTCCACGTGAAGGACCTCAACCAGGCCGGGAGCTTCGCGGATCCCGGACAGGGTCTGATCGACTTCGTGCGGATCTTCCGGACGGCGGAGGTGGACGAGTACATCGTCGAGCGCGACGACGCCGGCACGCCGCCCCGGAATCCCGCCGACGCCCTCGACACTGCGAGGGTGGGCTACGAGTTCCTGGCGAACCTGAGCCTGCGGCGCCGGCCGTAGCGAACTCGATCCGATCACCGACCGCGTCGCAGGCTACGGCTGGCGCGCGAACGGGTTGCGATCGGCGAGCACGAGCTGGAGCTCCCGCCGACGGCGGCGGTGTTCGGGCAGGAGCGGCGCACGGGAACGGCGCTGGCGGCCTGAGGAACGACGCAGGGATCGCTCGCGGTGCGGGCGGGTCCTGTCAGGAAATGGGCCCGCCGTCGACTTTGCGGTCCACGTGAGCGGCGCTTCGAGTCCGCTCGCCGGGGCCCCGCAAAGCTCGCCGGCCCGCAGCGCCCTTTCCTGCCACCCGCCCGAGGGGCGAGCTCGTCTTCACCTCCGAAGGCCTCCCGAACAGCCTGATCGATCCGTTCGTGCGGCGCTACTCGCTGAGCGGGTCGTTCCTGGGCTCGCTGCCGGTGCCGGGGCCGTTCCTGGTGACGGCCGATCGGTCGAGCGGCGTCCGCCCGAACCTCGGGTTCGAGAGCGCCGGCGTGCCGAACAACGGCCGGTTCGCGTTCACCGGCACCGAGAACGCGCTGTTCCAGGACGGCCCGCCCGCGACGATCTCGAACGGCAGCCCGGCACGCATCATGCGCTATCACCTGCGCACCGGCCGGCTCGACCGGCAGTGGGTCTACGAGACCGACCCTGTCGCGCAGCCGCCGGTGCCCGCGGGCCAGTTCTCGGTCAACGGGCTCGTCGAGCTCCCACCGCTCAACAACGAGTTCCTGATCGCCATGGAGCGATCGTTCTCCGTCGGCGCGCCCGGGACGGGCAACACGATCAAGCTCTACAAGGTCGCGCTCCCCGGCGCGACGAACGTCAACGGCGTCGACAGCCTCCAGGGCAAGCTCGACCGGATCCGTCCGGTCCGGAAGACGCTGCTGCTGGACCTCGACGAGCTCGGCATCCCGCTCGACAACGTCGAGGGCCTGACCTTCGGGCCTCGGCTGCGGCACGGCCGGCGGTCCGTCGTGCTGGTGAGCGACAACAACTTCGCCGCAACCCAGTTCACGCAGTTCCTGCTGTTCGCGTTGTGACCTGGTAGTGCGCGCAGGTAGTGTCGCGCTCGACAAGGAAGCGATCGTCCTCGGGGTAGTACACGGCGGTCTCGTACTCCTCGCCCGCGAACGCCTTGACGGCGTCGAGCGACTCCCACAGCGTGATCGTGAGGAACTCCGTGAGATCGCCGACGTCGCGCTGCAGCATCCAGGCGCCGCGGTTGCCGGGCGTTCGCTCGTAGTCCGTCAGGCCCGTCTCGCCGATGTAGGCGCCGTACTCGCCGGCGTCCGATGTGCGGACCGCGCCTCTCCAGATGCGAGCGATCATGACGTCGCCGCGTAGCCGAGGATGACGATGCCCGACTTGAGCCGTCTGATCTGCTCGACCGGATCGCCGTCGATGACCGTGGTGTTGTTGCGCATCGCGCGAGCCTTCCACAGATTGGTGCCCCGATTAAGATCCGATCCGGTGCTGCTGGAGAGGACCAATTCGCTGGCTGCGGGCGAGGTGCTCGTTCAGCTGACGCGCGACTCGCGCGTCGCGCTGCACCGCCAGATCGAGACGGCGATTCGCGACGCGATCCGCGCGGGACGGCTGCCTCGTGGCGCGTCGCTGCCGCCCACGCGCCTCCTCGCCGCCGACCTCGGCGTGTCGCGCGGCGTGGTCGTCGAGGCCTACCAGCAGCTCGTTGCCGAGGGCTACCTGACCAGCCGCGCGGGCAGCTTCACGCGGATCGCCATCGGTCCCGAGCGTGCCGAGCGGGCTGTCCGGCCGGCGCCGCCGGAAGCGCCGGCGGTCGACTTCTCTCCCTGCCGTGCCGACGTCTCGCACTTCCCCCGCACCGCGTGGCTGCGATCGGTCCGACGCGTCCTCAGGGAGGCGCCCGACGAGCAGTTCGGGTCCGTCGTCGGTCGCGGGGCCCCGGCGCTGCACCGCGCGCTCGCCGAGTACCTCAACCGCGTACGCGGCACGTCGGCACGGCCGGACGACGTCGTGGTCTGCACCGGTTACGCGCAGGGCATCGCGCTCGTGATCGAGGTGCTGGTGAAGTCCGGGGCGAAGCGGCTCGCCGTCGAGGACCCGTGCGCGGACGACGACGCCGTCCCGGTCGCGCGCGGCGCCGGCCTCGAGGTCGTCGGCGTTCCCGTCGGCGATGACGGGGTCCGCGTCGATGCGCTCGACCGGATCGACGCCGACGCCCTCGTGCTCACGCCCTCGCACCAGTGGCCGACCGGTGCGGTCCTGTCCGCGGACGCTCGCTCGGCGGTGCTGCGCTGGGCGAAGCTGCGGGGCGCGCTGATCGCCGAGGACGACTATGACGCGGAGTACCGCTACGACCGCGCGCCGGTCGGCGCCATGCAGGGCCTGGCCCCGGACCGCGTGATCTACGCC
>JBKOYW010000288.1:0-4995 GCA_046744275.1 Actinomycetota bacterium | reverse complement strand
GCTCAAGGGAGCACGCTTGGCGGCTCGGCGGCCGCCGGCGGCGACCCTCCGGGCGCTGTCGGCGGGCGGCGCCGCGGCCACGCTGTCGACCTGGGCGGCCCTGCGCGCCGAGCGCACTCTCGCCCCACGAGTCCCCCTCTGGGTGTGGGCGGCGTACCGGACCGCCTTGGCGGGCGCCATCCTCGTCGTGTGGCACGATCGGAAGCGATGAGCGACGCGTACGCCGAGTCCGGCGTCGATACGGCGGCGGCGGATGCCGGGGTCGCCGCGCTCGTCGGCGTGCTTCGCACGATCGACCTCGGGCGCGCGACCCGGGCCGTTCCGCTGCCGGGCCACTTCGCCGCGGTCCTCAAGGTCGCGCCGAACCTCGGGATCGCGCTGGGAACCGACGGGGTCGGCTCGAAGCTCATCGTCGCCGAGCAGGCCGCGCGCTACGACACCGTCGGCATCGACTGCGTGGCGATGAACGTCAACGACGTCGTGTGCGTCGGCGCCGAGCCGATCGCGGTGCTCGACTACCTCGCGGTCGAGCGCGCCGACCCCGGCGTCATGCGCGAGATCGGCCTCGGGCTCAAGCGCGGCGCCGAGCTGGCGGGCGTCGAGATCCCCGGCGGCGAGGTGGCGGTCCTGCCGGAGCTGATCCGCGGCCATCCGTCGCCGACCGGCTTCGACCTCACCGCCGCCTGCGTCGGGCTGGTCCAGCTCGACGCGATCGTCAGCGGCGCCGACTGCCGTCCCGGCGACGTGCTGATCGGCATCCCGTCCTCGGGCCTGCACTCCAACGGCTACTCGCTCGCCCGACGCGCGCTCGCCTCGCTCACGCTCGACGACCGGCCGCCGGCCCTCCAGGGCGCCACTGTCGCCGACGCCCTGCTGGAGCCGACCACGATCTACGTCCGCGCCGTGGTCGAGCTGCTGCGCTCGGGACTGCGCGTCCACGGGCTCGCCCACATCACGGGCGGTGGCCTGCTCAACCTGACCCGCCTCAATCCCGGCGTCGGCTTCGCGATCGAGGACCCGCTGCCCGTCCCGCCGGTGTTCGAGCTCGTCAAGGAGCTCGGCGGCGTCACCGACGCCGAGATGTGGGAGGTCTTCAACATGGGCTGCGGCTTCTGCGCGGTCGTACCGCCGTCGATCGCCGACGCCGCCATCGCGCTGCTCGCCGCGCACCACCGCGGCGCCCGCCGGATCGGCACGGTCACCGACCGCGCCCGCCTGGTGGACCTGCCGTCGCTCGGGCTGAACCTGGCGAGCTGATCAGTCGTCGTCGTCGGGCGGCGCGCCCGGGACGCCCGAGTCGGACTTCTTGCGCTCCCAGTCCTCGCGCGTCTCCTCGATCTGCTCCTCGAGGCGCTCGGAGCGCTCCTCCATGTCCTCGACGTCGCGTTCGGGCTCCGGCTCGGGGTGCTCGCTCATGCTTCCTCCTCCGACTTGGCCCGCTCGTCGAGCTTCTCCTTCAGGTACGCGGCGCGCTCGGCGCGCCGGCGGTGCGCCTTCTCCTCGGCGGGCTCGGACGACTCGCCCGCCTGCTCGCGCTCGGCGCGCTCGCGCGCGATCTGCTCGAGCCGGAGCTCCTCGGTCTTGGGATCCGCCATCGAGGCAAGCCTACTGCGACCATGTGCGCATGAACCGCCGCGAGCGGCTTCCGCCGCCTGTCCACGCCGACCTGGCCGACACCGTCAAGGACTACTGGATGGCGCGCGTCGCGCAGCACGAGCACGACTGGTACGCCGGCATCCGGCTCCTGAAGTTCCCCGAGGACCTGCGCGCCTACGAGCATCTGCTCTGGACCTCGAGGGCGACCGTCGTGATCGAGCTCGGCGCCCGCTTCGGCGGCAGCGCCCTGTGGTTCCGCGACCGGCTTCGCACCCTCCAGTCCTACGGCCTGATCGAGCGGCCTCTCGTGCTGTCGATCGACATCGACCCGGACCTCGCGCGGAACGGTGTCCTGACGGCCGATCCGAGCTCCGACGGCATCGAGGTCATCGGCGGCGACGTCACCGACCCGGAGCTGCCCGACCGCGTGGCGGAGCTGGTGCCCGACGGCGCGTCCTGCCTGGTCATCGAGGATTCCGCGCACGTGTACGAGACCACGCTCGCCGCCCTTGAGGGCTTCACCCGGTTCGTCCAGCCTGGCGGGTTCTTCGTCGTCGAGGACGGCTGCGTGGACATCGACGAGCTGCGGCTGAAGCCGGACTGGCCGCGCGGCGTGCTTCCCGCACTCACCGACTGGCTGGCGACCGAGCAGGGCAGGAACTTCGTCGTCCGCGAGGACCTCGAGCTGTACGGCATCTCCTGCCACCCGAGCGGTTTCCTCCAGCGCATCGGCTGAGGCTCAAGCATCGGCCTCGTCCGCCGATGACGGGGGCGTGAGCGCCTCCGTCCCCTCACTCACGATCGATCGCGCGTACCCGCATAGCGTGCGCAAGGTCCATGTCGGCTGCGGCCCGCATGCCCTGCTCGACGGCTGGTGCAACTCCGACGTCCGCCCGTTCAAGGGCGTCGACCACGTGATGGACGCGACCCGGCCGTGGCCGTTCAGCGGCCTGACGCACGTCTTCGGCGAGCACTTCATCGAGCACCTGGAGATCGACAAGGCGATCGACTTCCTCGTCCACGCCGGCAGCAGCCTTGCGCGCGGCGGACGCATCCGCCTCTCGACGCCGAACCTGGCCTGGGTCATGGCGGCCCACCCCACGCACGGCGAGGCCGCCGACGTCGACCAGCGCATCGAGCACACGCTCGCGCTCAACCGCGGCTTCTACGGCTGGGGGCACCGCTTCCTCTGGACGGCCGAGATGCTGACGGGCGTGATGGCGTCGCTGGGCTACGACCAGGTCGAGCTGTACGACTACGGCCTGAGCGGCGATCCCAAGCTCGCCGGCCTCGAGCGGCACGGCAACTACAGCGTCCGGGACGGCCTGCCGAGCGTGATCATCGCCGAAGGCGTCCGCGGCGCGACCCCGATCGCCCGCAACTCCTCGATCCAGGCCTGGATCGACCACGAGTTCCTCGGCCACGTCAGGAGCGGCCACTAGATGAGCGCCACCGACCTTCACTCCGCCGCCGTCGCCGCGATCGGTGAGGGACGTATCGACGAGGGCCGCGAGCAGCTGCTCGAGCTGGTCCGCGCGCAGCTGGACGTCGAGCACGTCAACGACCTTGCCGTCGCAAGCCAGATGACCGGCCGCCTGGATGAGGCCCAGGCGCTGCTCGAGGCCGCCCGCGCGGTCGCCGGCGACCACCCCGACCTCGTCGAGAACCTGGCATTGCTCGCGGACGTGCGCGCCCAGAACGCGAGCGCCTGGCGCTCCGAGAAGGGCGTCGGAGGCAGCGACCCGCTGATGTGGGAGCGCGCGTTCCCCGGCATGCCCAACCACGGCACGATGGGCGAGCACTGCACTCGCTACGCGTTCGCGATGAGCCGCCTCGGCGGCCAGGATGTCCTCGATCTCGGCTGCGGCACCGGCTACGGCTCGGAGATGCTCACGTGGAGCGCCCGCCGCGTCCGAGGCTTCGACATCTGGCAGCCCGAGCCGCACCAGCGGCCCTCGTGGCCCGGCGGTGCGGAACTGAACTACGGTCACGACCTCTGCCGCGACCCGCTGCCGCGCGCCACCGCCGCGACGATGTTCGAGGTGATCGAGCACCTCCCCGACGCGCCGGCCGCCCTGCGGCTCGCCTGGGGCGCGGTCGACACGATCGTCGCCTCGTTCCCCAACCCCGTGTACCACGGCTCGCACATGAACCAGTGGCACGTGAACGACTGGACGCTGGAGCAGTTCGAGCAGGAGCTGTGCCGATCGGCGGCGTACCACTTCGAGACGATCGAGTTCGAGCACTTCCTCCAGCCGCGAGGCAGTGTCCTGCTGCACGCTGGCCGCGACCCGAACGCGTCGTTCTGGGTCATCGTCGCTCGCGCCAGCTCGCGCCGGTCATGACCCGCACGGCGCCGACCGTCTCGGTCGTCATCGCCACCTACAACTTCGAGCGGTTCCTCGCCCGGGCGATCGACAGCGTCCTCGCCCAGGACTATCCGGCCGACGCGATCGAGATCATCGTCGTCGACGACGGCTCGACCGACGGTACGCCCGACCTGATGCGCGCGTACGACGGACGCGTGCGGTACATCCGCAAGCCCAACGGCGGCCATCTCTCGACGTTCGACCTCGGTATCGGCGAGGCGACCGGCGACTACATCGCGCTGCTCGACGGCGACGACGAGTGGCTTCCGCATAAGCTGCGCGAGCAGGTCGCGGTGCTCGAGGCGCGGCCCGACCTCGGCCTCGTCCACGGCGACATGCGCGTGGTCGACGAGGACGGTCGCGTGCTTGCTAACTCGTTCTTCGCCGAGAGCCGGATCGTCAACGTCGAGGGCGACCTGCTGTGGTCGCTCGTGCGCCAGAACTCGATCACGACGAGCGCGGTGCTGGTGCGCGCCTCGCTGCGGGAGCGCTTCCACCCGATCCCGAGCTGGGCGCGCGTGCAGGACTGGTGGATCTCGGTCTGCGTCGCCGAGGTGGCCGGCATCGGCTGCATCCGCGCGCCGATCGTGAACTACCGGCGGCACGGCTCGAACATCAACAACGGCCGGCAGGGCCGGCGCCGATTCGAGCTGCTGCGCGCGGAGCTCCCGCTCCGCCGCCACCTGCTCACCGGTCCGGCGATCGAGCGGCTCTCGGGCCAGAACGCGTTCGCCGCGCTGATCGCGTTCGACAACGCCATCGAAGCCTCCGCGCGCGGCCTCGGCATCGACCGCGCCGATCTGCTGGAGCCCGACCGCGCCGCGAGCATCATGCGCCTCGTCGACGGCGTCGACGCCGATGACCCGCACGTGGCCGTGCGCAACATCGTGGCTGCGATCGCGCACGACCCGTCGAACGTGACGGCCCGCCGCGCGCTGCTCGACACGGCCCGCACCGCCGGCTGGATCGCCTCGCCGGCCCCGGCGGCGCCGGCTCGGATCGACGGGTCGCGCGCGTTCGCCACGCTCGC
>JBKOYW010000381.1:0-7492 GCA_046744275.1 Actinomycetota bacterium | reverse complement strand
CGATCACGCCGGCGTCGCTGAGCGAACACCACGCCGCACGGCGATAGGACCAATCGATCCCGAGATACTCCACGACAGGGCCTCCCCTTCGCGGGTTGAGAAGCAGACGCCCTCAGTCTGCGGGGAGGCCCGCCTTCGGCGCGCCCTCCTTCATGACATTCCATGCAACTGAGCCGTGCGCACGGATGAGGCCGATCGACCGGTGCGCTACTGCTACTGCTTCCCGCGAAGCGGTCGTCTCCGCCGAGCCTACGCGGACGCTCGCCCGGGACGGTTAGGAGCGGGAGCTTCTGGTGCGGAGACAACTCCTTCGCTAAGGCAAAGCACGCCTCGAAGGAGCCCGACCGCCCGCACTCGTTGGTCGTCCCGAGCGGGCGCGTGGCGAAGGTCTTGTGAGACGTCCGCTCGTCGTGCGATGCGAGAGCGCGCCGGCTGTTTCGCGGGCGGCTGCGCGCGGTGTTGCGCTTACTCGAGCGGTGGCCTGTCGGCGAGTGCTTGCAGCCCGGCGCGGCAGGCCTGCAGCGTGGGATGGTTGGGACCGACGGCGGGCTCGAGCAGGGTGATCGCGCGTTCGTAGAGGGCGGCGGCGCGGTCGTGGTGGCCGCGCTCCGCGGCCAGGACGGCGAGGTTGTTGAGCAGCAGCGCGAGTTCGGGGTGGTGGTCGCCGAGTAGGTGCTGCTTGGTCGCCAGCGCTCGCTGGTACAGCGCCGCGGCCTCGGCGGCGCGGTCGCGGCGGTAGGCGATCGCCGCGAGGTTGGTAAGCGTGCAGGCGACCTCGTGGTGCTCGGGTCCCAGCACACGCTCGAAGGTGCGCAGGGCGGCGTGCAGCAGGGCCTCGGCCTCGTCGCGGCGCCCGAGCCCGTCGAGGATCGCCGCCAGCGCCGCGCGGTCGGCTGCCACGTCGACGTGGTCCTCCGCCGTGGTGCGCAGGCGGATCTCGACGGCGCGGCGCGCAGGAGCCTCGGCGCCGGCGAAGTCGCCGCGCGCGTGGCGGATCCCGCCGAGATTGTGGTACAGCGTCGCCGCCTCGGGAGTAACCGGCCCCAGGCGAGCGCAGACGATGCTCAGCGCGCGCGCGTAGTGGCGCTCGGCCTCCTCGAATCCGCCGCGGTACTTGAGGGTCACGCCGAGGTCGTTGAGCGCAACGGCGACCTCCCGGGCGTCGCTGTCGGAGGCTGCCTCGGCGTCCGCGAGCGCACGCCGGAAGCACGCCTCGGCGCCGGCCCAGTCCCCGGCCGCGCGGCAAGCGCGGCCATTCTCCAGCGCGTCGCTCAAGGCGCGACCGGCATCGCGTCAAGGGGAAGTAGCAGGTGGCCGCGCAGGCGCCGAGCGGCCAGCGCGGAAAGCCCGCAGGCCGCGGCGAGCGCGCCGGGTAGCGCGGCCCCGAACCCGGACCCGATCGCGGCGCCGGCCAGCAGCGGCCCCGCAATGAAGCCGGTGGTGAACGCGAGCGCCAGCGCGCCGTTGTAGCGGCCGCGCAGCGCATCGGGCGCGAGCTCGTTGACGAGCGCCGGCACGGTCGGGGCGAGCGCCGTCTCGCCCACGGCCAGCAGGACCATCGTGACGGTGAGCAGCGCCGGCGCCGCCGGGCCGGCCGCCAGCGCACCGGCGGCCAGCGCCACGCTCCAGGCCGCCGCCCACAGCGCGGCTACGAGCACGATCGCGCTGCTGCGGCGCCGCCCCGCCAGCAGCCGCAGGGCGAGCAACTGGGCGCCGACCACCGTGATCGTGTTGGCCGCCAGCACGAGACTCAACCAGCTCGGATCGAGCCCCACGACCTCGGTCGCGTAGGCGGGAAACGCGGCGGCGTACTGGGCGACGCCCACTGCGACGAGCAGCGCCGTCAGCGCCCACACGCGCAGGAAGACGCGGTCGCCGAGGATGACGCGATGGCCGCGGGGCGCGCGCGGCACCCGCCCAGCGCGACGGTGACTCGGGAGTCGCCGATGGCCTAGCAGCACGACCGCGAAGGCCGCGAACGAGATCGCGTCCAGGACATAGAGGTGAGCCAACGCTGCCGGCGAGGCGCCGGCGACGAGCAGCGCTGCCAACAGCGCGCCGACCCCGAGGCCCGCGTTCATCGTCGCGTGACGCAGCGCGAACGCGCTCGCGCGCTGCTCTGGCGCCACCAGGGCGGCCAGCAGCGCGTCCAGTGCCGGCCAGGCGACGGCGACTCCGACACCCAGCAGCGCTGATGCCGCGAACGCCTGCCACGGCGAGGACACGGCGGCCAGCGCCAGCGAGCCCGTCGCCGCGGTGACCAGCCCGGCGGCGAGCGTCGCGCGCGGGCCGATGCAGTCACTCAGAACCCCGCCGAGCGGGTTGCCGGCCAGGCCGGCGATCGCGATCGTCGCCACAGCGAGGCCCGCGGGCCCAAGATCGAGCCCGCGAGCCTGATGCAGGTAGACCAGCAGGAACGGCAGCGTCAAGCCGCTGCCCAGCGCCGACACGCCGTCGCCCGCCAGGACGATCCATGCGGCACGGGGCAGCGTGGGCACCAGCGAGCGCACGCGGGGCATCGCCCACGCCTCCTCCGACCCGACGTGCCGGGCCTCAGGCGCCCGCGCCCCCGACGGCCGGCGCGAGCCCCGCAGGCGCCAGCAGCGTCTCGTTGTGATTGAGCGGGAGGCCCTGCGCCACCGGCGGCAGCAGCGTCTCGTTGTGATTCATGGGCAGGCCCTGCGTCATCGGCGGCAGCAGCGTCTCGTTGTGGTTGATGGGCATGCCCTGCGCGATCGGCGCCAGCAGCGTCTCGCTGTGGTTAGTGGTGAGGGCCCGCGCCGGCGGCGCCAGCAGCGTCTCGTTGTGGTTCACGGTGAGGCCCTGCGCGATCGGCGCCAGCAGCGTCTCGTTGTGGTTGATGGGCAGACCCTGCGCGATGGGCGCCTGCAGCGTCTCGCTGTGGTCGTTGGTGAGGCTCACGGTGTGACTCCCTGGGAGTGGATGGGTTGACGATGAACTGCTCGCGGCGAACGCTCACAGCGGCGGGCCGCGGCGCCCAGGAGGCTCGCCGCACAGCCTGTGGCGGCAAACCGACGAACTCGCAGCGGCGAACCGACGGCCGGCTGTGACCAACCCTGGTATGTCGCGCGAAACGCCCGCGAGACCCGAGCAGTAGCCACGACCAGCCGACCGTCGACGACCAGCCGGGGGATTCGCACGCCGGCGCGCTGCCGCGGCCCCAGCCGCTCCCCGAGAGATCGCTACCGTCCGGGCCGCTAACGTCGTAGTCCACGCTATTGCTCAGCAACTGTGTCGGGAACGGGCCCTCCGGGGGCTCGCACTTCGAGCGGCAGCACCGGCGGCTACCAGCACCCCCTGCAGCTCGAACGTCCCGGAGGAAGACGATCGCCCGGCCGTGGCCACCGGTCGGCGTGTCGCCCACAATCGCCGAGACCCATCCGCGTGAGTAGCCGCGGGCCCGTCCGTCGCTGGCAGAAGAAGCATGCCGGCGCGGCGCGACGGCTCGCTGCTCACTTTGTGATGAGGCGTCTGGCTCCGCGGCGCCGACGCGCTCGCTCCGGACGACCGATGAAAGCCAAGGGCTCGGAACGGGTTTCGGGGTCGATTTCGGGCATCGGATCGGTCGCGGGCGGGTGTCGGAGGGCCTGAGATCGGCTTCAGTGGTGTCGGTTTCGGCCGGATGGGGGTCGACGGGGCCGTTTCGGCCGGTTTCGGGCGGCGCGGGGTTCGCGTCGGCGGCTGCCGGCGTCTTGGCGAGGGGCTGGGTGGGCGTTAGGCTGCGGGCGGGCGCGAGTCGATGACGTGTCGAAGCGCAGACGTCAGGGGCTCGTGGTCTGCCGCGCGACGTTGCCCTTCGAGGGCCTTGTTAGGCGCGCCCCGGTGTCACGCTCGCGCCCACCTTCCGCGGGCTCGGCTGGCTTGGCCTTCTGCGGCCTCGCCGCCTGCCAGTCCGAGACCATCCGCTTGTAGGAGGCCTCGGCCTGCTGGGCGAGTTCGCGCTCGGCCTGGCGCATCCGCTCGCGGGTGGCGAACAGGCCGCTGCGCTTGCCCTTCTGCGTCGGGGCGCCGGCGGTGATCTCGACCAGTCGGAGCATCTTGGCGGTCAGCGACGGCTGCTGGCGGGCGTAGTCCTCGCCGCGGGTGAGCAGGCACCAGAACAGGGACGCGAGCTTGCGCGCCGACGGCGACGACGGCCTTGCCGTGGCCGCGGCGCGCGCGCAGGCGCTCGTAGAAGGCGCGCAGCGGGCCGGGCTGCCGGACCACCGACCAGGCCGCCTCGACCAGCGCCCAGCGGGCCGAGGCCGAGCCGCGCTTGGAGATCCGGCCGCTGCGGGCGAGCTCTGTGCCGGACTGGCGCACGCGCGGATCAAGCCCGAGATAGGCGACCAGCGCCCGCGCGCCGCGGAACCGGCGGATATCGCCGATCGCGGCCAGAAACTCTGCCGCGCAGATCACGTTCACGCCGGGCACGGTCAGCAACCGGCGCGCCTCCGGCGAGCGCAGCGTCTCGCGCGCGATCAGCCGCTCGGCCGCGGCGATCTCGCCGTCGAGGAACTCGATGTGGCGCAGCGCGCTCTCGAGCGTCTCGGCCTCCTCGACCGGCAGCTCGAGCTCGCGCAGCCACTTGCGTCCCTTGACTCCGAAGAGGTCCGACACCGGCGGCTTGCCCTGCAAGCGGCGCATCAGCACCGCATGGATCTCGTTCTTGGCGCGCGTCCAGCCGGTCAGTCTTCGCCCGCGCCTGGCGGATGCCCGTGTCGTCGGGGCTCACGACGACCACCCGCCGCACGTGCCCCTCGAGGATCCTGGCGATCTCCCACGCGCCGCCGGTCACCTCCAGCGCCACTCGATCTTCGGGCCCGAGGCTTGCCGCGAACAGCTCCAGCGCCACCGGCGAGGCCTCGATCCGGCCCGCCGAGCGCACCGCCCCCGCCTCGCAGATGGCGACCTCACAGAAATCGCGGTGCACGTCCAACCCGATCGCTCTCCCGACCGACCCGCTCACGACCACCTCCTCGCCTCGATGCACGGGAGAACCAGCGGGCAAACGACAACGACCGATACGTGCTCAAGGCACAACCCGGGCAAATCGCAGGGGCGGCCAACAACGACAAGCCCGCGCTCAAAGCGCATCGTCCAAACCGGCCTGCCCGGCCGCGTTCCCCAGAAAGCCCCCGTCCCGGATCGCCCGACCGTAAGGTCCGAACCGGACAGCAGCCTTCCGAGCATCATTTTCATGCCCCGACATGCAACGGTGCCGCTCGGCGCTCGTCTCGTGCTCGCATCCCACGCGAAGGAGGCGTCCGAGGAGCCGACGCCGCGGTCGTACGTCGACGGCATTCGGGCTAAGCCGCGCTCAGCCGACGTAACGGCGGTGGCGCTAGTGCGACTCGACGTTCTGCTCGTGCTCGCTCATGAGCCCTCTTTCATCGCAGTCCGTTGCACCGGAGGCGCCCCGCCGTCTGTTCGGTCGGCGAGGCGTCCCCCGGTCGAACCATGGGCCGGCCGGGCGCGTAGCACCTGGCGGCCGGGCGGCGCCGGGAGGCGCGACCGACCATACGGGGAGGAGCTCATGTCCATGCGGAGGACCGCCGGATCGGGGATCGCGGCGGTGCTGTTGTACGCGGTCGTCGCCGCCCAGGCGGTGGGCGCGCCGATGGTGAAGGCGCGCGACGCCTGTGATCCGGCGACCTTCAACGCCGTGCTGGGCGCGGACGCGTGCGTCGACGGCGGCAACGTCACCTTCGACGCGTTTATCGACCGGCTGATCCGCACCGGCGACCATCCCTTGTGGCGCTTCACTCCCGGCAGCGCCACGGTCCCGGTCGGCCAGGCGATCCCGGTGAGCAACGTCGGCGGCGAGTTCCACACGTTCAGTCGCACGGAGGAGTTCGGCGGTGGCTTCGTGGAGGAGCTCAACGAGCTGCTGGGGCTGGATGAGATCGCCGACGGCTGCACGCAACCGCCGGGAGCGACCAACCTGTTCCTCGGCGCGGGAGAGAGCGGCACGATCTCGACCGCCGCGCTAGGGAGCGGCACTCACCGCTTCCTGTGCTGCATCCACCCGTGGATGCGCGCGACCTATCGCGTCCAGTAGCCCCGGCGGTCCGCGCGGTCCGGCCGATGGCGGCGGCCGGACCACCGGCCGCTCACCGCATAGCGCAGCTGGCAAACGCGATCCGATTCAGGGCGAGCTTCCCGGCGCCTTGCCTCGTGTAACTACCTGTCGCTTGTTCCGCACACCGTTCGTTGCCGTGCGTGGCGCGACCGACCCTGTAGGCCGAGTCCGGTCAGGTGGAGGCGGCGTTGCGAGGGGCGCTGGCTCGCACGTCGAGACGTCCGGTGAGCCCAAGGCGGCGTCCGGCGAGCGCGAGCGGGGCCAGCGCCGACCCGGCGGGGATGTCGAGCTCGATCGCAGTGGGCGCGAGCTGCAGGCTGCCGGCCAACCAGGCGCGTCGCACGGTGCCGTCGAGGACGGCGATGAACGGCGCGAGAGCGGGGACGGCCACGTGCCCGCGCGGCTCGCGCCAGCGCGCGTGCACGATCGGCGCGCCGGCGACGTCGCGCACCTCGACCGCTCGCGGCCGCCACCGCAGCGTGGCCAGCTGCTTGGGCAGACCCCAAACTTGGCGTCCGGCGGCCAGCGAGCGCTCGTCGTCAACCCAGATCGAGGTCACCAGGCCGCCGGGGCGACCTCCGGCGAGCACGGGTCCCACGGCGCCGGCCACCTCGCCATAGCGCAGCGTCGAGCCCTCGCCATAGAGGCCGACCAACAGCATCGCCAACGCCCGCCCGGGCCACGCGGGCAACAGCCGCAGCGGCGCCGGCACCAGCGCGCGCGCCACGTCAAGGCGCAACGGCGCGAGCGCGACGAGCAGCCGGCCGGCCAGCCGCCACGGCGGCGGTGGATAGCGCACAACCACGCCGGCATCATCGCGCGCAAAGCCAAGCTCCGACCACGTGGTCGACACCACGCACCACCGCTGTCACCGGTGTGCGGACCGCGAAGGCCAATGACGTCGCTCGCGCACACGTTCGGCATCTGCACGCCGGGTGCGTTCTGGCTCTCGAGCGCGTCGTAGTGCCCGTTCGCTTGCACGGTGCCGACCGCGGCGAACCGCACGCTGTGATGGCGTCACGCCGCACCGGCGTCGCAACACCCCACAACCTCCACACCGAGGCGCGCACACCCACCTGGCGCCGCCCAGCCCCTCGCACCGCAGTGCGCGACCGCCGGCGCGACGCGAGGACGCCGTCGCCCTTCGCCCCTTGCGCGATCCACGCTCCCGCTCGCGCGTCCAAACAACCCTCTCGAGCGCCAGCGCGACCCAGTCGCGCTGCTCCCTTATCTGTGCAGGGACGCCGGCGCAAGCGCGACGCCCGGGTTGTCGGGGGTTAGTGGTTGCGGGCGCGCGGGGGACGGCCGTGCTGGCTTGGGCGCGCGCGGAATGTGATGTGGGCGGGGCGCGCTCGCCCCGCCTTGAGTGCTCAGCCGTGCTCGCGTGCGCGCGGGCGCCCAGCCTTATCT
>JBKOYW010000300.1:0-11247 GCA_046744275.1 Actinomycetota bacterium | reverse complement strand
GCCGAACCCGGCGCCGGCCCGCGCGGCCCCGTACCCCATCCGTCCGTCACGGAGCGCGTGGCCCGCGGCAAGGCCGCGCGCGCGAGCGTCCCGCGGTCGAGCCACGCCGACTGGGAGCCGTCCGCCGCGCGGCGCGCGCCGGGGGAAGTGCTCCTGGAGCAGGCTGCGGATCGCGTGCCGGAGCTCGTCCCGGTTCGGCACGCACGGATGCTCGCGTCGCCGTTCGCGTTCTTCCGCGGCGCCGCCGCCCTGATGGCGGGCGACCTCGCCGCGACGCCGCACGCGCGGCTCCCGGTTCAGCTGTGCGGCGACGCGCACCTGTCGAACTTCGGCGGCTTCGCCGCTCCCGACCGCGAGCTCGTGTTCGACATCAACGACTTTGACGAGACCGCCCGCGGACCCTGGGAGTGGGACGTCAAGCGGCTCGCGGCGAGCATCGCGATCGCCGGCCGCGAGCTCGGGCTGGCCTCGGCCGTGCGGCGCGACGCCGTCGAGGCCGCCGTGTGCTCCTACCGCACCGCGATGCGGCGATTCGCGACGATGCGCAACCTCGAGCTCTGGTACGCACGGCTCGAAGTCGCGCGCATCCTCAGCCACGCGGGCGACCGGGTGAGCCGGCAGGAGCGCCGCGCATTCAAGCGGCGGGTAGCGAGCGCGCGGGCGAAGGATCACCTGCGCGCCATGTCGAAGCTGACCCAGCGCGTCGACGGAGCGCTGCGGATCGTGAGCCGCCCGCCGCTGATCGTGCCGATTGAGGAGCTGATCCCCGGCACGACCGCCGATGCCGTCGAGGAGCAGGTGCGCAGCCTGCTCCGCACCTACCGCCGCAGCCTCCCGGTCGAGCGGCGCCACCTGCTGGAGAGCTACCGGTACCGGCACATGGCGCGCCGGGTCGGCGGGGTGGGGAGCGTGGGCACTCGCACTTGGATCGTCCTGTTGACCGGACGCGACGGCGACGACCCGCTCTTCCTGCAGGTCAAGCAGGCCGGCCCTTCGGTCCTCGAGCGCTACGCCGGCCGCGAGGCGTCGCGCCATCACGGACAGCGCGTGGTCCAGGGCCAGCGGCTGATGCAGGTCGACGGCGACATCTTCCTTGGCTGGCTGCGCGCCGACTGGGCCGACAAGACCCCGCGCGACTACTACGTCCGCCAGCTGTGGGACTGGAAGCTCGGCGCCGAGGTGGAGCTGATGTCCCCGGCCCGCCTGTCCGTCTACGGCACGCTCTGCAGCTGGACCCTCGCGCGCGCGCACGCGCGCTCCGGAGACAGGGTCGCGATCGCGGCGTATCTCGGGTCGGGTAGCGCGTTCGACCGCGCGGTCGCCGCCTTTGCCGAGATCTACGCGGACCAGACCGAGCGTGACCACGCCGTGCTGGTGGAAGCCGCGCGCGCCGGCCGCGTCGCGGTCGACCACGGCGTGTGAACGCGACATGACCGCGCAAGAACCGCAGCATCGGGGTCTCGCTCGCGTGGTGCCCGCCCTCGCGTGGCTCCCGCGCTACGAGCGCCGCTGGCTCTCCGGCGATCTGGCGGCGGGGATCGCGGTCACGGCCCTGGTGGTCCCGAAGAACCTCGGGTACGCAGGCATCGCGGGCGTTCCGTTGCAGAACGGGCTGTACGCCGCCGCCGCCGGGGCAATCATCTACGCGCTCTTCTGCACGTCCCGGCACATCTCGACGGGGCCGAGCTCGTCGCTCGCGGCCGTCGCCGGAGGTGCCGTGCTGGTCACCGGTCTGGGCGGAGACCAGGCGGCGCAGCTCGTCGCGGCGATCGCGCTCGCGACGGGCGTCCTGTTCCTGGTGCTCGCGCTGCTGCGGATGGGCTGGATCGCGAGCTTCCTCTCCAAGGCGGTCGTCACGGGGTTCCTGGCCGGCGCCGCCGTCGACGTGGTCGTCGGAGAGCTGCCCAAGCTCACCGGCACGCCCGCCGAAGGTGACAACGCGTGGCGCGAGTTCGCGTCGTGGCTGGGATCGCTCGACGAGACGCACTGGACGACCGTGCTCGTCGGCGCCACCTCGCTCGGCGTGATCCTCGGGCTGCGTCGAGTCGCGCCCGCAGTCCCCGGCGCGCTGGTGCTCGTCGCCGGCGGCCTGCTCGCCTCGGCGCTGTTCGACCTCGACGCGCACGAGGTCGCACTCGTCGGCGACGTTCCGCGCGGACTTCCCCTCCCCGAGTTTCCCGACGCTGGACTCGTCCGCGACCATCTCGCCGTCATCGCTGTCGCGGCCATGGCGTTGCTGCTGGTCGGATTCTCCCAGACCGCCGGCGACGCGCGGGCGTTCGCCGCGCGCCACCGCTATCGCATCGACGTCAACCAGGAATCGGTCGCGCAGGGGATGGCGAACATCGGTGCCGGTGCGTTCCAGGGAATGCCGGTCTCGACAAGCCTCTCGGCCAGCTCGCTGAACGAGAGCGCCGGAGCGCGGACGCCCGTCGCCTCGCTCGTGACCGGGGGGCTCGTGGTGGGAACTCTGCTCGTCCTCGCACCGCTGTTCTCGCAGCTGCCCAAGGCGGTGCTCGGGGCCGTGATCATCGACGCCGTCGTGTTCGGCATGATCGACGTGCCCGAGATTCGCCGCCTGCAACGGGTGGCGCGGTTCGACTTCTGGATCGCAGTCGCGGCGATCGTCGGAGTCCTCTCGTCCGGCGTGCTGGCCGGTGTCGTGATCGGGGTCGCCCTCTCGCTCGGCTGGCTCGTCTACGTCGCAACGCGGCCCCCGATGCCCCTGCTCGGCCGTCAGGCCGGCACACAGGTCTTCCGCGACCTCGACGAGAACCCCGGCGACGAGACGTTCTCGGGCATCGCCGTCCTACGCCTCGATGGCGGCCTCTTCTTCGCTACCGCGGAAGCGCTCGAGGATCGCATCCGCGAGCTCGCCGAGGACGGCCATCGCCGCCGGGCGCTCGTCCTCGACCTTGAAGGCGTCAACTTCGTCGACTCCCAGGGCTCCGCGAAGATCACGGAGATCCACCAGTTGACCGAAGCCGACGGCGTCACGCTGCGGCTGGCCCGGGTCAAGCCCCATGTTCTCGCGGTGCTCCAGGCTGACGGGGTTGTCGACCGGATCGGCACCGATCACATCCACGGCAACGTTCACCGAGCGGTCGAGGCACAACTGGCCGAGGCCTCAACGTGATCACCGAGTACGACAGCGGAGCGTTGAGTCGCGTGACCAGATCCACGCGTCAGGTGATTCACCAGCTTGAGGGACTGAACCGTGGAGGGCGCAGCCGCGACGTCGTCTGCTCCGCGACGCGAGGTAGGTGCACGAGGCCGGTGCGTGCTCGTGGCAAGGAGGCAGGTCGGCACCCTTGTCGATGAAGGCCCGGATCGAGCACGCTGCCCGTCTGGCTCTCGATAACGGACGCGGCGGCCGCGTGCGTGTCGGAACGGCTGGCCTTGCGGTGCAGTGCAGGCGACGTCCGCTCTGGTCTAGTTGCCTTGTTCGCGCCCTCGCCAAATACGACGGCTGCAGCGAGCATCCCGTTACTCGTATTCATGCGAAGGGGCAGCGACGCCACCGCGAACCACCGACGCGGGCGCGCCTCCTAGCGGGGCCAATTACACGGACTCATCGCTACCACAGGGCGCTACCGCCGACCTAGGAGCGCGTCCGTGAGCAAGCCAAACGATGACGTCGTTGACCCGCTCCAGTCATGGCCGCATCCACGCTTACTCACCGGCCCGACGGCTGTGCCGGCCGGTTCGGACGTCGGCGCCGAGACCGCGGTTGTGTCCCTCTGTGTCCCCCAGCCCTCGCAACGCCCGTGTAGAGCCAAAACGGCTCGGAATCACAATCCGCGTGTCGGGGGTACGAGTCCCTCCTCCCGGCAGCGCCGAATACGGACAGATCCGCGCCGCGGAGCCAAGTCCGCGCGGATCCGCTCGGCGAGCGCGGAAACCCCCTGGGCGCGGGTTCCGAGCCGACTACGCGCGCGCATGGGACCAAGGCATGGTCGCGCGGGCGACGCCCTCGGGCCGGTCAGCGGAGCACGCGGGCGCGGACGTCCTCGCCCCGTGAGGACATCTCTCCGATCTCCCAGAGGAACTCGAGCCAGCGGCGGTCGGGCGGGCCGAGCTCGGCCGGCACGGAGAATCCTCCGGCCTGTAGTCCGCGCGCCTGCTGCAGGAGACGCCCGACGAGCTCGTCGGCGGCTTCCTGCAGCGACGCTCCGTCGCCGTACACCCACGCGCCGAGGCAGAGCCTGCAGCGGCCTGCCAGCTCCCGCACCTGCAACGGCGGCGTCCACCCCTGGGCCACGCTCGCAGTGTCGCCGCGCGGGGTGGACGCCAAACCGAACTACTGCCGAGCCATCGCGATCTTGAGACGCTCGTCGGCCGTCACGTAGTGATCCGCGTCGGCCGCGTCGTCTCCGATGTCGATCTGGACCCAGGACACGTCGCCGCTGAAGGCGTTGTCGCGAGCGCCGTAGTCGTCCGTCACGATCGCGCCTCCCTCCATGCCGACGTCGCACGTGTCGTCGGCGGAGAAGATCATCGCCGCGGTAGCGTCCACGCGGCCGGCTCCGACCGGGTCGCCGTCGACGAAGAGCGTGACGTCCCCGCCCTTGCCGAGCCCGCCTCCGTCGTACGCGAACTCCGCGCGTACCTGGCGCACCCCGGGCTCGAGCACCCGGTCGCCCTCCACGTAGAAGCGCTGGACGCCGAGCAGGTTGTAGCAGTACTTCGGACGGCCGTCCTTCGCGTACAGGCTCCACCCTCCGATGCTGCCGCCCTGGGCGACGATCACGCCCTCGGCGCGGCCCTCGGGCACCACCAGCTCGGCGGTCACAGAGTGCGACCGGTTCTTGATGCTGAGCACCGAGGCCTCCGACAGCCGCCCCATGCCGCCGAACAGCAGCTGGGAGTTCCCCTGGATCAGCGTCGGGCGGCCGGAGATCTCGGGATGGAGGCGCTCGACCGCGCGGTCGTCGAGCGGCAGCACTCCGTAGCGGGTGGCCTCGATCAGCCACAGCCGCTGGAGCTCGTGCAGCCGCTCGGGCTGGTCCGCGGCGAGGTCGCGCGCCTGGGTCCAGTCCGTCCGCGTGTCGTACAGCTCCCAGACGTCGTCGTCGAACGCGACGACCTGCTCGCCGACGAGGAGCCACGGGGTCTTGTGCTTCGTGACCGCGGTCCAGCCCTTGTGGTAGATGCCGCGGTTGCCGAACATCTCGAAGTACTGGGTCTCGTGCCGGTCCGGCGCGGTCGCGTCGTCGAACGAGTACGCCATGCTCGTGCCTTCGATCGGCCTCTGGTTGACGCCGTGCACGATGAGCGGCTGCGGCAGCCCCGCCGCTTCGAGCACCGTCGGCGCGACGTCGATGACGTGGTGGAACTGCGCCCGGACCTCGCCGCGTGAGCGGATGCCCGCCGGCCAGTGGACGACCGTGCCGTTGCGGGTGCCGCCGAAGTGCGACGCCACCTGCTTGGTCCACTGGTAGGGCGTGTCCATCGCATGCGCCCAGCCGACCGAGTAGTGGTTGTAGGAGTCCGGCCCGCCAAACTCGTCGAGACGGTCGATCATGAACTGCGGGGTCTCGATCGCCGCCGCTCCGTTGAAGTTGATCATCTCGTTGAAGGTGCCGTTGATCGTCCCCTCGGCCGACGCGCCGTTGTCGCCGACGATGTAGAAGACCAGCGTGTCGTCGAGCACTTCGAGCTCACCGAGCGCGTCGATCAGGCGCCCGACGTGGTGGTCGGTGTACTCGAGGAAGCCCGCGTAGACCTCCATCTGGCGCACGAGCACCGGCTTGAGCTCGTCCGGCATGTCGTCCCACGCCGAGATCTCCTCGTGGCGCGCGGTCAGCTCCGCATCCTGTGGGATGACGCCGAGCTGCTTCTGGCGCTCGAACGTCTCCTCGCGCACGCGATCCCAGCCGTGATCGAAGCGGCCCTTGTAGCGGTCGGCCCATTCCTTCGGCACGTGGTGCGGCGCGTGGGTCGCTCCCGGCGCGAAGTAGACGAAGAACGGCTTGTCGGGCATCAGCGCCTTCTGCCGCCGCACCCAGCCGATCGCCTTGTCCGTCATGTCCGCCATCAGGTGGTAGCCCTCTTCGGGCGTCTTCGGCGGCTCGACAGGGTTCGTCCCCTCGTAGAGCGCCGGGTAGTACTGGTGCGCCTCGCCGCCGATGAAGCCGTAGAAGTACTCGAACCCGCCGCCCCCGGAGGGCCATGCGTCGAACGGTCCCATCGGGCTGGTCTCCCACACCGGCACCTCGTGGCACTTGCCGAACTGCGCGGTCGAGTAGCCGTTGAGCTTCAGCGTCTCGGCGAGCGGCGCGCAGGTGTTCGGCCGGACCGAGTTGTAGCCGGGGGCCGAGGTGGCGATCTCGGTGATGCCGCCCATGCCAACGGAGTGGTGGTTGCGGCCGGTGAGCAGCGCCTGCCGCGTCGGCGCGCACAGGGCGGTCGTGTGGAAGCGGTTGTACTTGAGGCCGTCTTGCGCGAGCCGCTCGGCGGTCGGCATCGCGCACGGGCCGCCGAAGGCGCTTCCCGCGCCGAAGCCGACGTCGTCGAGCAGAACGACGAGCACGTTGGGCGCGCCGGCCGGCGGGCGCAGCGGCGCGATCGGGGCGAACTTCGCCTCCGGATCCCTGGCGTCGTACGGCACGAGGCCGGCGTACGGCCGGTCGGGGATCGGCAGCACATCGCGGCCGATGTGTCCGTTCTGCGTCATACCTCAGCCTTTCGTCGGGTCCATCGTCATGCTCGCCCGCGCACCGCCGGGGCCTGTCACCCCGTTCGGATGATGCGACCGGTTGCGAGCTGCCCGAGCATCGTTGGGCGACCGAAAGGAGACACGCATGGCCATCGGACCAGTCCAGCTCGTGGTACTCGGCTTCAAGCACCCCGAGTTCCACGGCGAGATCATCGCCGAGCTCGAGCGGCTGAAGGCGAGCGACACCGTGCGCGTGATCGACGCGCTGGCGGTGTACAAGGACGCGCAGGGCGAGGTCGAAGTCGAGCACCTGAGCAACCTCACGCAGGAGGAGGCGATCGAGGTCGGCAGCACCATCGCCGCGCTCATCGGCCTCGGCATCGAGGGCGAGGAAGGGATGGCCGCGGGAGCCGAGGCGGGCGCGCGGGCCGCAGAGAACGGCATCGGCGTGTTCACGGACGAGGAGGCATGGGACGTCCTCGAGGACATTCCCAACGACTCAGCCGCCGCGCTGATCCTGCTCGAGCACCACTGGGCGGTCCCACTCCGCGACGCCGTGTTGCGCGCCGGCGGGTTCCGTATCAGCGACGCGTTCATCAGCCCCCTCGACCTCGTCGAGATCGGGCTGCTCACGGCCGAGGAGGCGAAGCGTCACCACGCTGCGGAAACGGCCGCGGCGGCAACCGCGAACTGACGGAGGACGAGATGTTCGGATCACGCAGAGTCGCCCGGCGCACGTCGCGACGCACGGCACGACGGGTCTCTCGCCGCCGGTTCTAGTCAGGCCACGAGCACGGCGCGCCCGAGCACGTTTCCGGCCTCGAGGTCCGCCAGCACTCGGCCCGCGGCCGTGAGGTCGAAGACGTCGACGTGCGTGCGAACCCGGCCGGCCTCCGCGAGCGCGAGCGCGCGCAGGAGGTCGTCGCGGGTGCCGCCGAACGTGTGCACCATCGCGATCTCGCGGTCGGGCGCGCCCCCGGCTCCCATCCGCGCGGAGATGGACAGACTGCCACCGCCCCCGCCGGTCACGACGATCGCCCCGCCACGCCCCGTGACCGCCGCGGCGAGGTCGAGGCTCTGCTGGGCGCCGACGAAGTCGAAGACGACATCGACCTTGCGACCGCCGTTCGCTGCGACGATGCCGTCCGTGGCATCTGGTCCCGCCAGGACGCCGTCGTCGGCGCCGGTCTCGGCGGCGAAGTCCAGGCGAGCGCGGTCGACGTCGACGGCGAGAACGCGGACCTCGGACGTGGCGCGCAGGAACTGCACCGCGAGATGGCCGAGGCCGCCGATTCCGACGACGACGGCCGTCGCGCCGGGCTCGAGGAGCGGCCGAGCGCGCTCGACGGCGTGCAGCGCCGTCATCCCGGCGTCGGTCAGCGGCGCGGCATGGACCGGATCGACGTCGCCCAGCGCCACGAGGTTGCGCGCCGGCGCGACGACGTGGTCGGCCATGCCCCCGTCGCGCGTGATGCCGATGGCTCCCGGGACGAGCTCGCGACACACGTTGTCGTGACCGCGAGCGCATGCGACGCACCGGCCGCAGCCGAGCAGCTCGTAGACCGCGACGGTCCCGCGATCCGGCGCCGCCACGCCCTCGCCGAGCGCCACGACCTCCCCCACGATCTCGTGGCCGAGCGTCACCGGCAGCGCGAGCCCGTCACCGCCGCTCCGCAGCAGGGCCAGGTCCGTCCGGCAGACGCCCGCCGCCAGCACGCGAAGCAGGACCTCCCCCGACCCCGGCTCGGGGGACGGGACGTCGACGAGCTCCGCGCGACCGGTACCGATCAGCCGGAAAGCGCGCACGCCTAGGCGACAACACGCTCGGTCGCCGCTCGCACCTCCGCCGGGACATCCCGGATGAGGTCGGACAGCCGCTCGGCGGCGGCGATGGTCGGCAGGTTCGTGTTCGCGCGCGGGACCTCCGGGAAGACGGATGCGTCGGCCACCCAGAGGCCGTCGATCCCCAGCACGCGACCCGACGGGTCCACGACCGTCCGCCGATCGTCGGGCGCGCCCATGCGGCAGGTGCCGCAGATGTGACCGGTGTCGCCGGCCGTCGCCATCAGCCAAGCGTCGATCGCCGCGTCGTCGGACAGCGTCTCGAGGCCGGTGCCGGTCGGGTCGACGGCGATGTGCTCGAAGGCCGCATCGAACGCGCCGGTGGCAACCAGCTCGAGGCATCGCTTGACGCCGTCGCGCATGCGCCGCAGGTCGCCGGTGTCGTCGAGCAGCTGCTGCTCGATCCGCGGGCCCACGTCGGGGTCGGGCGACGCCAGACCCAGCCACCCCCGCGAACGCTGCTGGTTCGCCCACAGGCACAAGAGCCCCGGGCCGCCGGCCGCCTGGCCGCCGCCGGCGCCTCCCCATGTTCCGCTCTCGGAGTCCATGGCGAGGTGCGACGGGGCGTCGTCCGGCAGGGCGAGCGTCTGGTTGACCGACGCGATCATCATGTCGTCGGAGCCCGCGTCCTCGAGCTCGGACGAGTAGCGCACGAGGCAGTTGGCCTGCCTCGCGTCCAGGTCGGGCCGCGCGTCCTCGCGCGGGAACAGCCAGAACAGCGCCAGCGGATGCTCCTGCATCCCGTACCCGACCGGCAGATGCGCGACCGGCCCGCCGGGACCGATGCCCGAGCGCAGCAGGATCGCCGGCGAGTGGATCGCGCCGCCGCACAGCACGATGCCCTCGGCGCGCACGTCGATCGAGTCGTCGCCGACACGGACCCGAACGCCGACGGCGCGGCCCGTCTCGATGAGCACCCGTTCGACGGTGGCGTCGCCGATGACGCGCAGGTTCGCCCGCTCGCGTGCCGGCTCCAGGTACGCGTCGTTGGTCGTGACGCGCGCGCCGTCACGCGCGTTGAGGCCGAACGGCGAGGCGCCTGTGGCCGTGGGCGCGTTGTGGTCATCGCACCATGGATGGCCGACTCCGAGCGCCGCGTCTGCGAGCGCGTTGTCGGCCGGCCCCCACGCCTCGCGCGGCAGGCGCTGCACCGGGATCGGGCCGTCTGTTCCGTGGTAGGGCCGGTCGCCGAAGTCGGCATCGCTCTCCATCCGCCTCAGGTACGGGACCATGTCGGCGTAGGACCAACCGGGGCACCCGAAGGCGGCCCAGCGATCGTAGTCGTCCGGCAGAGCGCGGATGGCCATCATGCCGTTCACCGTCGAGCCGCCGCCGAGGCCGCGCCCGCGCACATGTGGCCGAGGCTCCTGGGCGCGGGTGCGCCGCGACTCGAGCCCACGCCATTGGAACGCCGCGCACGCCGACTCGTCCAGCGCGCGCCATCCGTTGAGGCTGCGCAGCTGCGGCGGCGCGTCGCTCGCCCGCCAGTCCGGGCCGGCCTCGAGCAGCACGACCTCGCGCGCGGGATCCTCGCTCAGGCGCGCGGCCAGCACGCACCCGGCGCTGCCGCCGCCGACGACCACCCAGTCCGCCTGCATCTCGCTCACCAGAGCGAGTGCGTGCCGGCGGCGTCCGGAGGATCAGGCGGGATCTCGCGCACCACCGACAGCGTGTACGCGTGCCCGCTGATCGGACGACTCCGACGATCCGTGACGATGCGCTTGCTGGTCATCTGCTTCCCCCGTTGGCGTGGCATAACTGAACTGAATTCAAATCATACGGCGACTCCGCTTCGATGTCAAGCGCGCGCAGCGACGGGGTCTGGCAAAGTGCCCGCCGATGGCAGAGCGCGCCGCGATCGTCACCGGAGGCTCACGAGGCATCGGGCTCGCACTCGCCGAGGTGCTCGCCGACGAGGGTTACGGCCTCACGGTGACGGCCCGCAAGCCGGACACGCTCGAGCAGGCTGCGAACGCCCTGCGCGCGCGCGGCGCCGAGGTCGAGCAGGTCGCCGCGAACCTCACCGACGAGGAGTCCGTGAGCGCCGTCGTCGCCCGCCACCGCGAGGCCTTCGGCCGCCTCGACCTCCTCGTCAACAACGCCGGCGTCGGGATCGGCGCCGCGGCCGGCGAGCACCGGACCAAGTACGTCGACATGCAGCTCGACGTCAACCTCCGCGCGATCGTGCTCTTCTACCGCGAGTGCGCCGAGCTGCTGCGCGCAGCAGGGACCGAGCATCGCAACGCGCTCGTGGTCAACATGGCTTCGCTGGCCGGCAAGTCGCCGCAGCCGTGGCTGTCGGTGTACTCGGCCACGAAGGCCGCGGTCGTCGCCTACACGAGCGCGATGAACAAGGAGCTCAACGCCGCTGGCGTGAAATCCGTCGCCTTCTGCCCCGGCTTCGTCGACACGGACATGAGCGAGTTCGTCAAGGAGTCGATCCCGGCGGAGGAGATGCTGCGGACGAGCGACGTCGCGGAGGCTTTGCGGTTCCTGCTTCGGCTGTCGCCGAACTGCGTGATCCCCGAGATCGTCTTCCAGCGCCCGGGCGAAGCGTTCTGACGCGATCCTAGTACCCTTAGCCGATGTCAGTTCAGGCTACGGATGCCGAGCGTTGGTATCGGGAGCGGTATTCGGCGACGCCGGAGCGCGGTGGGCCGTTTACGACGCTCTCGGGTGAGCCGGTGCGTGCGTTGTATGGGCCGGAGGATGTGGGGTCGTTTGTGGAGCGGATCGGGTTCCCTGGT
>JBKOYW010000171.1:0-3993 GCA_046744275.1 Actinomycetota bacterium | reverse complement strand
GCGACCGCCCCAGACGCAAAGGGGCTCGCGGTGCAATGGAGGCGAGTCACCGCCGCGCACCCGTAACGGCAAGTGTAAGTACAACCGCCCGTTGGCGGCGGTCTGTCCGGGCCGGCTGCACGTCGGGGGCTGGTCGGCCGCCTCTCCGTGGAGATGGAGCGTCCGCTCGGGACGTCGCTCTCTCGTGAGGTTGTGCGGCGCGCGTTTACGCGCCGCCGGGCGAGGAGTTAGCCGGGACGGCGTGCTCGCCGGTCGCGAGCCGGTGGGCTGCCTCGCGCACGAGCCGCTCCGCCTCCTCGCGGCCCAGCCCCCAGCCGCGGATCAGGTCCACGGCGGTCGAGCGCACTTGGGCCACGATTACGCTGACCGAGAGGTTCGAGGTCTGCTCGAGCACGAGCGTCGCGTGAGCGGCGGCGCGAAGCGCCGGCTCGCGGACGACGGGGCGGCCGGCGGGGTCGTCGAGGTACTCGTCGAGCGTCCGCACCGTTTCGGCGAGGTCGCGCAACGAGTCGGGCACTGGCGCCGGAACGTTGTCGCCGACGGTGAGCGCGCGCACCCCGCCGCGGCTCAGCGCCTCGACGCTGGTTAGCGCCGTGCGGATCTGGGTCGCGGCTTGCTCGTAGCGCGCGAACTGCTCGCGCGTGCCACCGCGGAACGGCGCCAGGCGCAGCATCTCTCGTCCCGCGGCGACGGCGCTGTCGAGCTCGGCGAGGCGCAGGCCATGCGCGCGCGTCCAAGCTCGTTCGGCGAGCTCGCGGTCGCGGCGCTCCAGCGCCCGGGCCACGTCCTCGAGCGTGCCGGCGATCTCCCCCAGCAGCGGCGCCGCGGCGCGGTGCACGGCTTCCACGGGGTTGCGCGGCAGCAACGAGGTCACGGCGATCGCGACGATGCCGCCGAGCAGCGAGTCGAGAAAGCGCACGCCCGACAGGCCGGTCCCCGGCAGCTGGATCGTGACCACGAGCAGCGCTGACGCGGCCGCCTCGCCGACCAGCACGGTGCTGCCGCCGAAGGCGATCGCGACGACCATCGCGCCGCACACGACGGCGGCGATCTGCGCCGGCCCGGTGCCGATCAACACAACCAGGGCGTCCGCGATACCGATGCCCAGCGCAACGCCGATCACCATCTCGACCGCTGAGCGCCGGCGCTGCCCGAGCGACGCGCTGACGCCGATCAGCGCCGCGACCGGCGCGAAGATCGGACGCTCGTGGCCGAAAATCTGTTGCGCGAGGACCCAGGCGGCGGCCGTCGCGAGCGCCGCCTGCGCGAGCCATCCGACGTTGGTGCGCAGGCGCTCGGCGATGATGCTCGGACGCGAACGCTCGACCGCCTCCTCCAACAGCGCGCTTCCGCGCTCGCGCGCCCGCGCCGCGTGATCGTTGCGTCCGCTGACAGACACTTCGGCCAGCCTAGAACGTGCACGGCGCCGCTCGCCGGCGCGCCTGACGCACTCACCTCGAGAAGGCCAAAAGGAATCGGTGCGTTCGCGGGCCGAGCAGGCGATCGAGCATCCTCCGAACGGACGCAGGTCCGACGGCCCCGCGGCGGCCACGACATGAGCGGATCAGTCGGCTTCGGCGACGACGTAACTATTGGCAATACGCCGCCTGGATCAAGCGCTCGATCGGGGCCTCGCGCCCCGCGGCGGTCCAACGACGCCGGCGACGCCGATCGCGTGATGAGCACCACGACCTGGTGCCTGCCGTCCTTGCGCCTTACGGCGTCCGTGCTGTAACCGGGACTGGCGCCGGGATGCCTGCCGCGGTTCCACGACAGGCGCGACGCGCGAGGCCGATCGCCGCGCCCGCGCACGACTGAAAGCTGGTTGCAGCTCAGTGACTCGGCACTCCTGCGGCGCTTGTGCAATCGCGTCCTAGCGAGCGTCTCGGTGACCACGCGCGAGACGCCCGCCTCGGACGAGCACCCGGCGCGCGGGGTCGGCCTCCACTGACGACTGTTTCGCCAGGGCGAAGCAGGAGTCTGCGCTGGGTCGATCCGCGCTCTCGGAGGTCGTCCGCAGCGAGCGTCGTGGGAGCGGCAGCGAAGACGCCTGTCAGAGTTGATTCCGGTCGTCTGCGCGCTTGTCGCGAGGCGCGCGTAGATCAGTCGCAAGCAGCGCGCCTCGCGTCGTCTGTATGCGCCGAAGGAGCACAGCGAGCTCCGTCGGCTGTGGGATAACAACGGATCAGGCCAACAGGCGGGCTCGCGGCGCTAGCGCGGGGTGCGATCGAGGAACCCGATCACATGGCGCTCATAGCCGCCGGGATCGCTGCGGGGGCGGCGGCGTGCGGGGCGCGGGGAGGTCCACAGCTCGGTGGCGGAGCCGCCGCGACGGTGGTAGGCCTCGTTCGCGCGCGCCTCGGTGCTGCGGCCGGCGGACAGCACCAGCAGCCGGCGCGGCGCGATCC
This sequence comes from Actinomycetota bacterium, assembly GCA_046744275.1. Classification (GTDB taxonomy): domain Bacteria; phylum Actinomycetota; class Thermoleophilia; order Solirubrobacterales; family Solirubrobacteraceae; genus DASSUW01. The sequence continues at coordinate 1,585 of JBKOYW010000171.1, read as the reverse complement.
GCTCGATCAGCTCGGGGTTCGACGCCGGCGGCCCGGAGCCTCAGAGCATTCGCCGAGGCCGTAGAGGGCGGTCAGCGTGGCGTATGTGGCCAGGTCGGGTCGCTGGCCTGCATGTCGGCGGGCGATGCGCCTTGGATGCCTTCGAGCACCGTTGCTTCCCATTCGGAGTGACGGGCGGCTGCCTGGATGGCGACCTCGCCGCCGAGCGAGACGCCGATCAGGCCGATGCGGCCGGCGTGAGCGTGCGGGCGCGCGCGCAGGTAGTCGAGCGCGGCGTCGGGCGCCCTGCTGGGAAGCGCGAGGGCAGGCTGGTCGAGCGGCCGTTGCTCTCGCCGTGGCCGTGCAGGTCGAAGATCAGGACGCCGTAGCCGCTCCGGGCGAGCAGTCGCGCATGGTCGGCGACGCCGAGTCGGTTGCTTCCGGTGCCGTGCATCACGGCGACTGCGGCGCCGTTGCGCGAGGGCACGTACCAGCCGTGCAGGCGTAGCCCGCTGCTCGTGCTCATGGTCACGGGAACCTTGGGGGCGCCGAGGTTGACGTCGTGCACCGCCCGGCGCGTCGGTAGGTGCGTGAGATAGATGGCGTACACCGTCGGCCGCACGACGAACAACGCGAACGCCAAGGCGGCCACCGCGGTCAGCGCCCACCCCAGCGGCCGCGGGCGCACGCGCTTGCGCAGCCGCACCACCAGCACGAAGGCGGCCCCGAGAGCGACGAACCCCGAGATCACGACGAGCTGCGCAGCACCCACTCCAGCGCCCCGGCGGCGTCTCCGTACGCCTCGATCAAAAGTCCGCCGAGCGTGCCCGAGACAACAAGACAGCCGTGGCGGCGAGAGCGGTCCGGGCGGCGTTCGACATGCGAGGCACTGTCCCCAGCCGCCGTCGCCGTCGCCCATGCGGCGGGCACGTCAGTCGCTGGGCGCGCACCGAACCCCGTCGATGGGCTACGAGGCGGAGCTGAGCGCCTGAAAGCGCGCGGCGGCGTGTGAGACGCCGACGAGCTCGCCCGGGCGGCGCCCGACAGCCCGCTCGCCGCGGACTCGCGCCTCGATTTGATTGCCGCGATCAGCGGCGGGTGATATATCTGTTTGCAGACCACGATGATCGACACCGCAGACAGCACGGCTCGCCTGCTGGCACTCGTGCTCGAGCGCTCGCCGCGCACGGTCGCCGAGTTGGTCGCGGCGTCCGAGGCCTCTGAGGCGGACGTCCGCTTGGCGCTGGAGGCGCTCGAGCTCCACGGGCTCATCGAGTGGGACAGCGGCCGGACGGCGGTGCGGCCCGGGCCGCGCGAGCTGCGGTTCGCGCGCTCGGGCGAGGCCGCCCGCGATCTCGCGGCGCTGGCCGAGCCGGCCATGCGCCGACTGGCCGAGGAGAGCGGTGAGACCGTCAACCTGATGGTGGGCACGCCGCGCGGCGCCGAGGCGGTCGCGCAGGTCGACGGGCCGCACGTGCTCGGCGTCAGCAGCTGGGTCGGCCGCGAGGTCCCCGACCACTGCAGCGCCGCCGGCAAGCTGTTCCTCGCGTTCGGCGCTTCGACGCTGCCGTTCGGGCCGCTCGAGCAGCGCACGGCCCGGACGATC
>JBKOYW010000131.1:0-8611 GCA_046744275.1 Actinomycetota bacterium | reverse complement strand
AACCGCGAGATCTCCTCGACGGTGCGATCCAGGTCCATCCACGCGGTCAGCTGCCGGCCGTCGGGGAACGCGACGTGCGCGAACGGGTCGGGCACCAGGTACTCGAGCCCGTAGCGCTCCTTCAGCCTCAGCTCGTCGCCCGTGAGCAGCGGGTTGGTCTGGATCAGCGTGTGGCCGGTCGAGCACGAGTCGATCCTGTAGCCAGGCCCCAGCAGCTCCTCCGTCGCAGCGCCGCCGCCCGGGATCGAGCGGCTGTCGAGCACGACCACCTCGCGGCCCGAGACCGCCAGGTAGGCGGCGGTGACGAGGCTGTTGTGGCCGGCGCCGGCCACCACGACGTCGGCGGTCACGTGCGGACCCTCCGTTCCAGGAGCTGCGCCGCCGTCTCGCCGAGGACGGCGCGCTCGGCGGCCACCCCCAGGCCGGCGGCGCGCACGGTCGCCATGGGATGCGCGTCGCCCATGTCGAACGGGTGGTCGGTGCCGAGCAGCACATGGTCGCCGCCCGCAAACTCGACCAGCGCGCGCAGCACGTGCGGGTCGTGCGTCATGGTGTCGAAGTAGAAGCGCCGGATGGACGCCTCGGGATCCTCGCGCAGGCGCGCGCGGGCGTGGGGCTGGAAGCTGTGGGCGTGCCGCAGCCGGCCGCGCAGCGCCGGCAGCGCGCCCCCGCCGTGGGCGAGGATCACCCGCAGCGCGGGGTGCCGCTCGAGCACCCCGGCCATGACCATGTGCGCGGCCGTGATCGTCGTCTCGAACGGGTTGCCGACCGTGTTCCAGAGGCAGAAGTCGCCGAACACGGGGTCGTCGAACCCGCGCGTGGTCGGGTGGACGAAGACGATCGCGCCGGTCTCCTCCGCGGCAGCCCAGAACGGCGCGAAGCGCTCGTCGCCCAGGTACGTGCCGTCCACGCTGGCCGGAACCTCGACGCCCGCCAGCGGGCCCGTCATCAGCGCGCGCAGCTCGCCGGCCGCGAGGTCGGGATCGCCGAGCGGCACGGACCCGAGCGCGCTGATGCGGTCGCCGACCAGCGCGGACAGGCCCTCGTTCTGGATCCGGCAGTGCTCGAGGTCGCCGTCCAGCAGCCGCACCCACGGCGAGAGCACGACGTGGTCCACGCCGGCGCGGTCCGCCGCCTCGAGGATGCCGGCGGGATCGAAGAACTCGCCGACCGCCGCCGGCGGCGGCGCCGCGACGTCCGCGAGCTCGCGGACGATCACGTGGACGTGGAAGTCGACGATCATGCGCTCACGCCACCGCGATCAGTGTCAGGGCGCCGCCGACCACGAGCGCCGAGCCCGCCCACACGCGCGCGTTCACCTGCTCGAGGTGCGCGCCGACGAGGAGCGGCGCCAGGAACAGGACCACCGGCACCGACAGCAGCCCGAGTGCCAGCACCACGGCCACCGACGCGTCGTCGAGCGCGATCCAGCGCCACCACGTCGCGAAGGCGACCAGCAGGGCCGCGACGAGCTTGAGCCCGAGCGTGCGCCTCGCGATCGCGCCGAGTGCCAGCCCGCGCCCGGTCATCGCCACCGCGTAGGCGAGCGCCGCCGCCACCATCCCGAGCGCGACGCCGAGCAGCGGCGAACGGATCCCGTCGAACCCCTCGACCGCGAACACCGGGCTGACCGCCCACATGAGCGCGCAGCCGAGCCCGAACAGCGCGTCCGCCGGGCGGACCTGCCCGCCGCGCCCGCCGGCCACCAGCCACGCGCCGGCCACCATCGGCACGATCGCCGCCAGCGCCGCGGCGCTCGGCAGGTCGCCCACCGTGAGCGCAGCCACGGGCAGCCCGAACAGCGGCGAGAACGTGAGCAGCGGCGCGGTGCGGGCGGCGCCGATCCGCTTCTGGCTGAGGTTCAGGAACGTCCAGCCGAGCAGGAAGTGCACGAGGCCCGAGGCCGCGAAGGCGGCGATCGAGATCGCCGGCGCGTCGGCCAGCGCGGACGCCTCGCCGGTCGCCGCGCACGCCCCGCTCAGGACCACGGCGGCGACCGCCAGCTGCAGGAACGTCGAGATGAACGCGTCGTCGATGTCCCGCAGCGCACGCCGGTTGAGGCTCTGGAAGAGCCCGAAGCCGATGCCGGACGCGGCAGCCCACAGCGCTCCCGTCACACCGGCGCCGCCGGGGCCTTCCGGACGGAGCCGCCGAAGTACAGGTCGGCCATCTCGGGGTTGGCGAGCACCTGGTCGGCCGCGCCGTCGAGCAGGACGCGCCCGCTCTCCATCACGATCCCGTGGTCGGCGAGCCGCAGCCCGAAGCGCACGTTCTGCTCGACGAGCAGGATCGTGCGGCCGGACTCGCGCATCCGCACGACGCTCTCCAGCACGTGCTTGAGCGCCTTCGGGTCGAGCCCCAGCGACGGCTCGTCGAGCATCACCAGCCGCGGCTCGAGCATCAGCGAGCGCGCGAACTCGACCATACGCCGCTGGCCGCCCGACAGGTTGCCGGCCTTCTCGGCGCCGCGCTCGGCGACCACCGGGAACAGCTCCTCGACCTCGGCGTAGCGCTTTCGCAGCAGCGCCTTGTCGCGGCGCAGGATGTACGCGCCCATGAGCACGTTCTCGCGCACGCTGATGTTCCCGAACAGCGCGTTGGACTGCGGGACCTGGGCGACGCCGGCGCGCAGGATGTCCGCGGTGGACAGGCCATCGAGCCGCGCGCCCTCGAGCGCGATCTTGCCCTCGCGGGGCCGCAGCAGGCCGCTGACGGCCCGCAGGACCGTCGACTTGCCGGCGCCGTTGGGACCGACGATGCAGGCGATCGTGCCGCGCGCCACCTCGAGGTCGACGCCCTGGAGCACGTCGCCGCCGCCGTAGCCCGCGATCACGCCCGTGAGCCGCAGCATCAGGCGCCGACCTCCTCCAGGACGAAGTCGGCGCCGAGGTAGGCGTCGAGCACGCGCGGGTCGCGCTGGATGTGAGCGGGCGTTCCTTGGCAGATGCAGGCGCCGCTCGCCAGCACGAGCACGGGGTCGCACAGCCCGAGCACGAACGGCATGTTGTGCTCGACGATCAGGAACGTCTTCCCCTGCGCGTTGAGCTCGCGGATCATGTCCCCCATCCGCTCGATCAGCGTCGGGTTGATGCCGCCGGCCGGCTCGTCGAGCAGGATCAGCCGCGGGTCGAGCATCAGGATCTGGGCGAGCTCGACCAGCTTCATCTGGCCATACGACAGCGCACCCGCCTTCTGGTCGCGGAACGCGCGCATGCCGACGAACTCGAGCAGCTCCTCGGCGCGCTCCCGCTCGGGGCCGCTGACTGCGAGGGCGTTGAGCTGGCCGAGCCGGAACGCGCGCAGCGGCGCGACGACGTTCTCGAGCACGGTCATCTCGCGGAACAGCCGCGTGATCTGGAACGTGCGGCCGAGCCCGCGGTACGCGCGTCGCCACGGGCGCAGGCCGTCGATCCGCTCGCCGTCGAACCAGACCCCGCCGGCGTCAGCCGCCATCGTGCCGCCGATCAGGTTGAAGACCGTCGTCTTGCCCGATCCGTTCGGACCGATCAGCGCCGTGATCGAGCCCTCGGCAACGCTGAACGTGCAGACGTCGACCGCACGCAGCCCGCCGAAGCGCTTCTCGAGGCCGCGGACCTCGAGCAGCGGCGGCCCGACCGGCGGCGGCACGGCGCGTTCCGGCCGCTCGCGCAGCTCCAGCCGCGCGCCGACCAGCCCAGCCTTGCCGCGAGCGCGGCGCGCCTCGAGCCGCTCGGCCACCGACGGCAGGATCCCGCGCGGCAGGAACAGCACCACGAGCGCCATCAGGCCGCCGAACACGAGCAGCCGCGCGTTGCCGCCGCCGAGCTCGTTGTTGGCGAACTCGTTGAGGGCCTCGATCAGGAAGGCGCCGATCACCGGGCCCCACAGCGTGCCGCGGCCGCCGAGCAGCATCGAGAGCAGGATCTGGACGCTGAGCAGGATGTTGAACATCCCGAGCGGGTCGACGAACGCCAGGTAGTAGCCGTAGACGGCGCCGGCCATGCCCACGAACACGGCGCTGGCGACGAAGCCGAGCAGCTTGTAGACCGGCGTGTCGACGCCGACGGTCGCGGCCTTGTCCTCATCCTCGCGCATCGCCACCAGCCCCATGCCGAACTTGGTGCGCCGGATCCGCCACGACAGCAGCAGCGACGCGGCCAGCAGCGCGAGCAGCGTGTAGTAGAAGGGCCAGTTCTGGATGTCGATGCTCCACATCGGCAGCGGGAGCGTGAGCCCCGCGGTCCCGTTGGTGAGGTCCGGCCAGTTGATCGCGACGAGCTGGAGCAGGAAGAGGAAGGCGATCGTGATGATCACGAACGAGTGGCCGCGCGTGCGCAGCGCGATCACGCCGAGCAGCGCGGCGAACGCGGCCGCGACGACGCCGCCGAGCGGGACCCACAGCCACGGAGAGACACCTTCGACCCGGGTCGAGAGGATCGCCATCGTGTAGGCGCCGAGGCCGACGAAGGCGCCCTGGCCGAGCGAGATGTAGCCGCCGTAGCCCGAGATGATGTTCAGGCCGACCGCCCCGATCGCGAAGACCAGGGACAGGATGATCAGGTTCTGGTAGTAGAGGCTGTCGCTCAGGATCGGGAAGACGACCAGCGCGAGCGCGGCGACGGCGATCAGCGCGCGGGTTCTCACACCGCCACGTCCTCGCGCAGCCGCGCGCCCATCAGGCCCTGCGGGCGGACCAGCAGCACCACGAAGATGAACAGGTACGGCACCGCCGTCGCCCACGCCGGCGAGATGTAGGTGACGGTCATCGTCTCGGCGATCCCGAGCAGCAGCGCGCCGACCACCGCGCCCGGAAGACTGCCCATCCCGCCGAGCACGATGATCCCCAGCAGGCGCGCGATCCACTGGTAGTGCGAGCCCGGCAGGAACGGGTAGAGCACGCTGACGATCGAACCGCCCGCGCCCGCCGCGGCGACGCCGACGCCGAACGTGAGCGCGGCGACCGCCGACACGTTCACGCCGACCAGCGCGGCCCCCTGCGGGTTGGCCGCGCTGGCGCGGATCGCGCGGCCGAGCCAGGTCCGGGTCAGGATCACGTACAGCGCGGCGAGCACGACGATCGCCAGCGCGCCGCCGTAGACCTGCGCGCGCGGCAGGAAGATCTCGCCGATCGTGAACGAGTCGTTCACGTAGCTCGGCCGAACCGAGTGCGACGTGTTGCCCCAGATCAGGCCCATCGCGCCCTCGAGCACGAGCGCGAGCGCGAACGTGAGCAGCACCGAGGCGGAGACGTGGGCGCCGCGCACGTGCTCCACCGTGCCCCGGTACAGCAGCCACCCGAAGACGAACATCATCGGCGTCGTGAAGACGACCGAGACCAGCGGGTCGAGCCCGGTCGCCGTCCAGATCGAGTACGTGATGAACGCGGCCAGGATCAGGAACGACCCGTGCGCGATGTTGATCACGCCCATGACGCCGAAGATCAGCGTCAGCCCCGACGCGAGCAGCGCGTAGGTCCCGCCGATCAGCAGGCCCAGGACGATCGTCTGGACGAACTCGGTCACCCGGCCGGACGATGCCTCACTTCGATCCCGGCTGCCATCCGGGCAGGATCTTGCCCGACGTCGCCGCCTCCTCCGGCAGCACGATCTCGGGGGTGCCGCTCTGCCACTGACCCACCAGGAACTCGCCGGTCGGGCTGCCGTCGTCGTTCCAGCTCAGCGGGCCGAGGATCGTTTCGACCTCGTTGTCGCGCAGCCAGTCGGCGAGCTTGAGCTGGTCGTCGATCGAGCCCACGGCCTCGACCGCGGCCTGCATCACCTGCGCCGTGGCGTAGGCATCGGCCGCGTCCTCGGGCACCTGCTCGGAGCCGAACATCTCCTGGTACTTCTCCACGAACTCGGCGTTGCCGGGCGTGTCGGACTTCTGCGAGTGGCTGACCGCGTAGAAGACGCCCTCGGTGTTCTCCTCGCCGATGCCCTTCGAGTACTGCTCGCCGAGCGAGGGCGCGGTTGTCTGGTAGAGCCACTTGGGCTCGTAGTCGACCTTCAGCATCGCGCGGATCAGGCCGACCCCGTCCTCGAACGTCGCGCCGTTGACCACGAGGTCGGCGCCGCGCTGCTTCATGCTGGAGGCGATCGAGTCGAAGTTCGCGTTGTCGATCGTGTACGTCTCGCGGTAGACGGTCTCGATGCCCGCCTCCTTGAGGATCGCCTCGATGCCCTCCGAGGTGGGCTGGGCGAACGGGTCGTCGAGCGTCGGGTAGGCGGCGGTCTTCGGGCGCTCGCCCTCGGGCAGGCCGGCGATGTACTTCGCCCACACGTCGCCCTGGTGGTCGGCCGTGGCCTGCTGCGCGAAGAACAGGTACTTGAAGCCGCGGCTGAACAGCTCGGGCGAGCCGCCGGCGGGCTCGACGTACAGCATCCGGTTGCGCTCGGCGACCGCCGAGGCCGGCAGGTTGAGCAGCGATGAGAACGTGCCGAGCAGCAGGTCGACCTTGTCCTGGCTGATCAGCGCGTTGTAGTCGGCGACGATCGTGTTCTGGTTCGAGGCGTCGTCCTTGATCACCATCTGGACGTCGCGGTCGAGCAGCCCGCCCTTCTCGTTGGCGAGCGCCTCCCAGACCTTGTAGCCCTGCTCGGCCGCCTTGCCGGGCTCGGAGAACTCGCCGGTCAGCGGGAGCGAGGCGCCGATCTTGATCGTCCCGCCGCCTCCGCCGTCCTGGGAGGCCGAGTCGTCATCGTCACCGCAGCCGGCACCGACGACCGCAAGAACCGCGACCGCCACGAGGGCCACGATCAGCCAGCGAGCTCTCCGCATCCGTTCTCCTCCTCCGGCGGCCTGCAAACGTTTGCAGCAAACGTGTGCAACGGTATCCCCTCGCCCCGAACGTTGTCAAGCCCGTTGCGGCGAGATCGCGCGGCTGTCACGCGGGCGGGGCGGTCGAGCCACGAACGATCAGGTGTGCCGGGAGCACGACCTCGGCCGGGCCGTCCTCGCGCCCCTGGATCCGCTCGAGCAGCAGCTCGGCCGCGGCGACGCCGATCTCGTAGTGCGGGATGCCGATCGTGGTGAGCGGCGGGGAGAAGCGGGCGGCGAACGGCATGTCGTTGAAGCCGACGACCGACAGGTCCCGGGGACAGTCGATCCCCCGTTCGGCGAAGACGTCGTAGCAGCCGAGCGCCATCAGGTCGTTGCCGGCCACGATCGCGGTGAACTCCTCGCCCTCGTCGAGCAGCTCCTGGCACAGGCGCGCACCCTCGGGCTCGGTGAACGCCTTGCCGACGCGGACGAGCGAGGGGTCGAGGCCGGCGTTGCGCATCCCCTCGGCGAAGCCCTCGAAACGCTGGCGGCCGGTGGACAGGTCCTGCGGGCCGGCGAGGTGCGCGATCCGCGTGTGGCCGAGCTCGACGAGGTGCTCGACCGCCAGCCGCGCGCCGGCGTGGTCGTCCGCGGTGGCCGACGGCAGGCTGCCGTCCTGCACCCGGCGGTTGACGAGCACGAGCGGGGTGCCGGAGGTGGCGATCTCGTCGAGCAGCTCGTGGTCCACGCGCGCGGTGGCGGTGACGATCCCGTCGACCTGCCGAGCGCGCATCGCCTCGAAGTCGACCCGCTCGCGCGCGGGGTCGTTGTCGGTGTTGGCGATCAGCGGCGTGTAGCCGGCCTCGCCGAGGCGGTCGTCGAGCCCGCGGATGATCGGCGGGAACAGCGGGTTCTGGATGTCCGGCACGATCACGCCGATCGTGTAGCTGCGGTTGGTCTTCAGGCCGCGGGCGAGCGGGTTGGGCCGGTAGCCGTGGTCGGTCGCGACCTGGCGGACGCGGCGGACGGTCTCGTCGCGGACGAGCGCCTCGGTCTCGGGGTTGAGCGCGCGCGAGACGGTGCCGGGATGGACGCCCGCGATCCTCGCCACGTCGCGCAGGGTCGCTCTCGTGCCGTCCTTTCCGGGCACGCGCGCCATTATGCCCCCGGCTCCGCGATGAGCAGCGCCGCCGCAACCGCCGTTGCGAACAGGACGCCGGCGGTCACGAGCATCGCCGACGGGCGGCCGCTGTGCTGGTAGAGCAGACCGGTGATCGCCGGGCCGGCGAGCAGCCCGAAGTCGCCGGTGAAGCGGAACGTCCCGAGCCGGCGGCCGACGGTCTCGGCCGGCACCCGGTCGGCGATGATCGTGGCGGCGACCGCGATCCCGGACGAGGCGACGGAGAGCAGCACGATGGCGGTGAGCCACGTGGCGAGCGTTGGCGACGGCGCGAGCAGCAGGACGCCGACGGCCATCCCGAGGAGGCTCGGGACGAGCGCGGCCTTGCGCGAGACACGGTCGGACAGCACGCCGGTGACCGCCGAGCCGGCGAAGCGGGCGACGCCGCCCGCGCCCAGCGCCAGCCCGATCGTCGCCGTGGAGAGCGCCAGCTCGGACGACCCGATCACCGGCAGCAGCGTCTGCGGCAGAGCGCTGAGGGTGAAGAAGACGGCAAACGGAACGGCGGCGAGGACTGCGGCCTGCGAGCGCGAGAGGCCGGCGGAGGCCTCGTGTGCGCCGCGCGTGCGGCCCGGTGGCACGCCCTCATCAGGCCCGGTCGGCGGCCTGCCCGCGGCCGGCCGGGGAGTCCGGCCCGCGGGCACCAGGAGGCAGACGACGACCACGCCGACGCCGATCAGCGCCGCCACACCC